>WLIL01000158.1 GCA_009702245.1 Actinomycetota bacterium | reverse complement strand
TACGCCTCGGGACAGATGTCGCTCGCATTTTGGTCAGGGATGGGGGGGGGGGGGGGGTGGGGGGGGGGGGGGGGGGGGGGGTCGTGGCTAGGCGCGGCGTGATCTCTACGGTCGTGCTTCCAGTCATGGTGAATAACTTGTTGGAGTCTTCAGATGTCCCAGCCCACATGAAACAGGCCGCATCGCATTACCGTTTTGGTCCCGGCACCATGATGGTGCACTTGGCAACGAGCGGGCCGATTCCATGGAGCGACAGTGACCTCGGAAAGTTTGCCTACGTTCATGTGGGTCCTTACGTTGATGACATGGCGCGCACCTATCAACAATCGCTTGCTGGTGAAATTCCAGATGAGCCGCTACTTATTGTGGGCCAGAGTTCTGTCGTGGATCCCTCGCGCGCCCCGGAAGGAAAGGGTGTGGTCTGGATTCAAGTACGCACTCTTCCCAATACTCCGAATGGAAGCACTTGGGGTGCCGAGAGTGAGCGGGTGGCCGATCTAGTGATCGCCAAAATGGAGAGGTATGCCCCCGGCTTTACTGCCACCATTTTGGATCGCCACGTCATGAGTCCCGCTGATCTCCACGCGAGCAATCCCAATTTGGTCGGTGGAGATTCGGTCGCCGGCAGCCATCACTTCGATCAGTTCCTCATGCGACCCAGTCTTGACCTGGGCAAATACGCCACCGAAATTCCGCGCCTCTACCTGGCCGGGGCAGGCACTTGGCCTGGAGCCGGCGCGAATGCCATTTCGGGCGGCTTGGCAGCTGCCCGACTGCTCAAGGGGTAGCCCTAAAGCGAGATACGGCAGAAGAATAAAACCACCACTTTATTGACTCCTCCTTGTGCCTCCTTTACGGTCGTCAAAATGAGAGCAGGAGATAAATGACGCCATTCCCGAGTGAGAGGCCGCTTCGCGGCAGCATCTCCGAAGGCACGCTCGACCCCAAGATCTTCCGTTCGGTGATGTCTCAATGGGTCACCGGAATCTCGTTAGTCACCTCCAGTGATGAGGGTGTACCCATCGGGATTATTTGCAACTCACTTACTTCGGTCTCGTTGGATCCATTGCTTTTGCTCTGGACAGTTGATCGCAACTCGTCTTCATTTGAGCATTGGATGCGGGTGGATCATTGGGCGGTGCATTTCCTCGCCGATGATCAACGTGACCTGGTAAAGCAATTTGCCCAGAAAGGCGGAGATAAATTTGCCGGAGTCGAGTTTGAACTTTCCGATCGAGGTGTTCCACTGTTGGGGAACACGCTCGTCCGGATGGAGTGCACCACTTGGAATCGAATGGATGCAGGCGATCACGTAGTGATCGTGGGAGAAGTGGATTCATTCGAGCAGCGCTATGCAACGCCGCTTACTTTCGTTCACGGTTCTCTTGTGGCCGGAAATTTGCCGGAACCAAAATAACCCAACAAATACGAATCGATCCCGAAAGGCACATTATGGTTAAGCGCATCGCAGATATGAAGGATTTCAAGCTGGGTCTCTTCTCGCCGAACTGTTCTTCTGGATTGGCAGTCACGAAAGCTCCGGATCGTTGGACCGGATCTTGGGACGATAACCTGCGGTTGGCAAAGATTGCAGACGAAGCAGGCATCGACTTCTTACTCCCCATCGCTCGTTGGATTGGTTATGGCGGAGAGACAAACTTTCATGAGGGCGTACTAGATCCCACCACGTGGGCTGCTGGTCTCTTGGCAAACACCAAGAACATCTTTGTATTTGCCACCGTACACACTGCTTTTAATCACCCCATCGTGGTTGCGAAACAATTGGCGACCGTTGATCAAATCGGAAACGGACGTGCCGGTATCAATATCGTGGCCGGTTGGAATAAGCCTGAATATGACACCTTTGGCTTGGATCTTCCTTCTGATCACAACGATCGTTACGCCCTCGCGCAAGAGTGGTGGGATGTCATTAAGAAGATTTGGACTACCCAAGGCAAGTTTGATCACGATGGTAAGTTCTTCAAATTACAACACGTGGAGGGTATGCCAAAGCCAGTCGATGGCATGCTCCCCGTTCTCAATGCTGGTTCATCACCGCAAGGCCGAGAGTTTGCTGCGCGTAACGCCAACTTTGCATTCACAGTAGTGGGTGGACCAGAAGATGGCGCCGAAGTGGTGAAGCAGGTTACTCAACAGGCAAAGGATCAATACAACCGCCAGATGGGCGTCTTCACTCTTGGACACGTGGTTTGTAAGCCAACTCGCAAAGAGGCAGATGAATTCCTGCATTACTACGCAGATGAGTATGCCGATTGGAATGCGGTTGATAATTTGATGGAACTTCAAGGTCTCCATGCGATGTCCTTCAGCAAGGAGATG
This sequence comes from Actinomycetota bacterium, assembly GCA_009702245.1. Taxonomy (GTDB): domain Bacteria; phylum Actinomycetota; class Actinomycetes; order Nanopelagicales; family Nanopelagicaceae. Next base: position 1,419 of record WLIL01000158.1, on the reverse strand, counting down.
CTCTCCATGTTCCGTGGACGTTTCGCCGCTGGTCATGGTTCTTGCCCACTCATTGGAACTCCTGATGAAGTGGCAGATGCCATTGAAGGCTTCCATAAGGCCGGTTTTGGTGGCATGACCTTGGCGTTCTTGGATTACGCCAAGGAACTCCCTTACTTCGCACAAGAGGTCTTGCCACGCTTGGAGCGCAAGGGCGTCCGTTTACCGAGATAATGTATTTATGACATCTCTCTTTGATTCATTACGCATTGGCGCCATGACTGCTCCTAATCGAGTAGTCATGGCGCCAATGACTCGTAATCGAGCAACTTCTACTGGTGTGCCCACCGATTTGATGGCGGAGTATTACGCCCAGCGTGCCTCGTTTGGTCTCATTATTTCCGAAGGTGTACAACCCGCCGCTATTGGTCAGGGCTATCCACACACCCCCGGAGCGCATAACGATGAACACACCGCTGGTTGGAAGAGAGTCGCTGATGCGGTCCATGGTGCTGGCGGACACATCTTCATGCAGTTGATGCATGCTGGGCGGATTAGCCATGTCGACGTGATCGGCACGCAACCAATTGCACCCAGTGCGGTAACGCCTGCTGGAGAAATCTTCACGGGTACAGGTACAAAGCCGTTCGAGGAACCGCGGGCCATGACTGCGCACGATCTTGTTTCGGCGCGTGACTCCTTTGTTGATGCAGCGAAGCGCGCTATAGCTGCTGGATGCGACGGTGTGGAACTGCACGCGGCCAGTGGTTACTTGCTCAATCAGTTTTTGGCCGATAATTCCAATCAACGTACGGACGCATACGGTGGGTCTCCAGGGAACCGCGCTCGTTTCGTGATCGAAACAGTGCAAGCAGTAGTGGCGGCGGTCGGCGGAGAAAAAGTAGGAATTCGAATCTCGCCGAATGGAACCTTCAATGACATGGCTATGACTCACATCGAAGAAACATATGGAGCATTACTCGCAGGGATCGATTCGCTCGGCCTGGCCTATCTCCACGTCGGGGAAGAGCCAGGATTTGCAGGCATAAAGTTTGCCCGCTCGCGCTGGTCTGGGGTGTTGATTGGTAACACCGGTTACGCCGATAGCGACAAGATCGGCTCTGCAGTCTCGTTGGTTGAATCTGGCGGAGCTGATGCAGTGAGCTTTGGTCGATTGGCACTGGCTAATCCAGATCTTCCACGCCGCATCAAAAATGGCGAAGCGATGAACGAACCCGATTCAAAGACCTTCTATTCGGGTGGGGCTCTCGGATATACGGATTATCCAGCCCTCTAGATCTGCGAAGGTATGGCTGCCAGAAATTGAAGAAGGGCCCGGGATTGCTCCCGGGCCCTTCTTACTTAATGTGTGGTTAGCGAGCGTTGACCTGATCGGCTTGAGGACCCTTAGGACCTTGGACGATTTCGAATTCAACGGCT
>WLIL01000157.1 GCA_009702245.1 Actinomycetota bacterium | reverse complement strand
GCGGTTTATGAAGTCACCGCAAAGGAAGTTCGACATGAATTGGCCGAGCGAATTGAAAAACTTACCAAAGCTGGAGTAGAGATCGATCAATTAATTCTCGATCCAGGCCTTGGGTTTGCCAAAGAGCCTGACCATAATTGGGATGTGCTGCAAGCCATTGAAAGCTTTGAGAAATTGAAGCGGCCACTGCTTGTTGGCGCGTCCCGCAAACGCTTCCTAGGAACGCTTCTCAACGATGGCGAAGGCGACCGTGATGTGAAGGAGCGGGAAGCTGCCACTATTGCAGTTACCACCATGTTGGCAGAGCGCAAAGTTTGGGGAGTTCGCGTACATAACGTGCGCGATAGCCGAGATGCCATCGAAGTAGTCACGCGCTGGGGCAAGAAATGACCGACTCCATATCAATCACTGGGATTAAGGGTTTTGGGTATCACGGGGTATTACCTGCCGAACGCGCGGATGGTCAGGAATTCATCGTCGATGTAACCCTGCAATTCTCACTTGCGCCGGCAGGTTTGAGTGATGACCTGACAAAGAGCGCTCATTACGGCGAAGTTGCCAATGACGTGCATGCTGAAATCGTGGGCGATCCAGTGAATCTCATCGAAGCGCTTGCTGAGCGCATCGCATCAAAAATTCTGACGCGTAAATTGGTGCAGACGGTTGTGGTAACCGTTCATAAGCCAACCGCGCCTATTGAAGTTCCTTTCGCGGACGTCTCTGTAACCATTACGCGGCCATGACGCGCGTCGTACTGTCCATTGGAGCAAATCTCGGCGACGCCGAAACCATGGTGCACCAAACTATTCATCAACTCAGTGAAATATTGAAGGAATCGAAAGCGTCAAGGATCTATCAAACCGCTCCGGTGGGCGTTGAAGATCAACCAGAATTCTTCAATGCGGTTGTGATGGGAGAGTGGGGTGGTACGGCCGATGAACTTCTTGAAAAAACTTCTAAACTTGAAGAGGCCGCTGGTCGGGAACGCATACTGCGCTGGGGCGTTCGTACCCTCGACATCGACATCATCGCCTTCGGAGACCAAGTAAGTCATGATCCGAAACTCACACTTCCGCACCCACGTGCCCATGAGCGGCTCTTCGTACTCATTCCATGGATTGAGTTGCAGCCAGACGCTCATTTGATTGGTCAAGGAGATGTGAGAGGCATTATTGACGCTTTGCAGAGTGCCGGGGCCACCTTATGAAGGTAAGTAAGCCGAGCACTCTTGCGCTGCTACTTCTCTTGGGAGTGAGCGCTGGTTGGGCGTTCTTACAAGTGCTTCGCTCAAATGATTCGGCGGCGCCAGAGCTCTCTTGGCAGAGCGCGCCATTTATCTTGCTCTTCGCTTTCCTCATGCTGATGGTTAAACGACGTATCAACGTGTTACCCGTGACCTTTGTAGGGCGGCTCGTTCTCTTGGCAAAGAGTGGCTCTCATGGAGGCGCGCTCCTTTCCGGTCTCTACCTTGGCTTTGCACTCTTTCAACTTCCCAACTTAAGTGGCGCTTTCGCTCAGCATCAGCTCTGGGTCTCGCTAGTTGACGCGGTGAGCGCGCTCATTTTGGCAATCGTGGGAATCGCACTTGAGCGTCAATTGAAATCTCAAAATCCTCAAGGTGAATGAGATACTGCCTAGATGCGGAAATTACTCGGGGGAATAGCGATCGCCTCGCTACTTCTATCTTTCGCGCCGCTCACCGCACATGCTGCGACTCCTAAACCAGGCGCTCTCTGCCCAAAATTAAATCAAACTCAAATCTCTAATGGTGTGAAGTACTCCTGTGTGAAATCTGGAAAAAAGTTGGTGTGGAATAAGGGTGTGGTGATTGCTAAGCCAGCGCCTGCACCAGTCGTCATACCATCGGCGCAACCGACTCAAGCAGCGCAGCCCACACAGCCGCCCACGCCGGTGGTCACTAAGCCGGCCCTGGCATATCCCTTTCCAAATAAGTATTGGCAGATTGTTGGTGGCAGCTGCATCCCAACAGGTGCTCAGCTTCCTCAGACGATCGGTTACACAGAGAAGTACGAGATTGCCTTTCTCTTCTGTACCACGCAAGGGAAGTGGGCAGAAGATAAGGGCAGCGATAATTGGGATCAAGAGACCGGCCTCAATTCGACTCCTCGCCCTGCTGATTATTTGCGCCAGTACGACTACTTTGTGCCAGCCGAGTGGGCGAAGAATCAAACCGCCCAATTTGTCACCGGAAATTATTCAGCGCGGCCGCCATACGGCTACTACCCGGGAGTTGCTAGCACTAAGGAACCTAAAAGTCTGCTCTCGTCGGCAACAAATCAATTACCCGTAGTCGATTGCAAAATCAAGGGTAGCGAGCCACCCACAAAGAATGGGGAGTGGAACAACACTGGCTTTCCTATGCCTGCAGAGCGATGGAAAGTGGCCAATGTCAACATTCAACTAGCGGCCTTCGCTTTTCCGGATCGTCAATCAAAACTCACCCCGGACGAACTCTTTGGCCCTGCCATGCGTGCGGTGAGCGCTTACTGGGAGAACACCTCAGACGTACCTGTAAAAATTAATTGGAGAGTTCCCAAGGATTGGATTCAACTTTCTCGTCCGATCGAGAGTTACAAATCTAACCGCGATCGTGATCCGCAAGGTTGGGCGCAGAATACTTTGCAGGAAGCTGACCTGAAGGTCGACTTCACTGACGTGAATATGGTCATCTTTGTTACACCGGAACGGCCAAGTGCAACTGCCTGGCAGCCGAGCCACTTCCACTCCCCGCTCATCCCTAGCCAAGGGTGGCAAACGAATGAAGGAAAGATTTATAACGTCTCATTGATGGAGTGGTTTACCTTCGGCGCCGATGACACCGCGCTTGCGCCGATGGGCTGGATTCATCACTTCCTGCATATGGCAGGGGCAGATGACAACTTTGACGCACGAACGCCGGTAAATGAGCCGGGGTCGGCAAAGTGGAATGTAGAAATCAACAAGTACATGGGCGTGTGGGGCAACATGTCACAAATAATTCTTAATGAGCCGCTCTTTTGGGATAAGTTCAAAATGAGCCAAATCAAGGATTCACAAGTTGTGTGTGTATCACCAATTGTTGGTGGCACGTATTGGATCCGCCCTAATGCGATCTCCGGAAATGTTCCGAAGGGTATTGTGATTCCACTGGGTGAGCAAAAGGGAATCGTTATCGAATCGGTGCGTGCGGTTGGCTATAACTACATGATGTACCCCAAGAACCAAGGGGCGCTCGTCTATACGGTGAATACTTCGAGTAGCGATTGGGAAGATCATCCGCTCGCTCTCATACCGCGTCCAGGTGTGAAGGATTCGCTCTATCGAGATGGCGCCCTGCGTTTGGGAGATTCTGTAACCGTCTCCGGTGTAAAGATAACCGTGGTGGAATCCGACGAATTTGGCGAAGTGATTAAGGTAGAAAAGGCTGGCTAGCGCCATCGTCATTCAAGGCGGCTGCTGATAGCATCAATTATGCGGCTTCCGCGGATACTTCTCTCCCTCGGCCTCTCGTTGCTTGCTGTACAACCTGTGCTTGCTGCTGAAGGCGACATCATCCTGGGCGCTTCAGTGAATGTGAATGCAAAGACCTGGTGGGTAAATTGCAAGAGCATCGAGATAAAAGATAATTGCATTGAGTCGGTCGAGATTCTCGATGATGCAACTCAGCAATGGGTTCCTGCTGTCGAAGAGAAAAGCCCGTTCTGGAAACCTGGAGTCGATCTACCACTGCGAGAGAATGCACCCGGCAAACTCAAGTGCGG
>WLIL01000156.1 GCA_009702245.1 Actinomycetota bacterium | reverse complement strand
CGGTATTTCTCGTTTTTCTGCAACGCAATTGGCAGATTACCTCGGCATCGTTCCCAGCTTTACGGATTCCTCATTTGCTGGTGGTAGTTCCTTTGAAATCTACGTGGCACGTGCGGTAGAGGCTTTACGCAGTGGCCAGTGCTCCACGGTGGTTATTTCCTTCGCATCTAATCAGCGGTCTGCCAAGTCACGATCGCTCGGCGGGGTCGTTGAACATCACACTCCGGAGGCGCAATTTGAGACTCCTTACGGACCGCTCTTTCCACTCTCTTACTACGCAATGGCGGCCCAGCGTTACCTCCACGAAGTTCCTCATGGTCGAGCCGCGCTATCGGAAGTTGCCATTAGCGCCCGCGAATGGGCGTTGCTCAATCCAGTCGCCTTTCGATACGGGACCAAGTCGCTCACTCCGGCAGACATTGAAGGTGCAGATCTTATTTCATCGCCATTAACCACGGCAGATTGTTGTTTGGTGACTGATGGCGGCGGTGCCATCGTGCTCACTACTAAGCTCGTAGATAAGAAACGTGGCGTGAAAATTATTGGCTATGGCGAGGCGACCACGAATACGTCGATGACGAGCGTGGATGATTTGATGGTGACTGGCGCGGTAGAGAGCGGAAAGCGCGCCTTTGCCATGGCGGGTATTACTCCGCAGGATATAGATGTGGTGGAAGTTTACGATTCCTTCACCATCACGGTCTTGCTCACATTAGAAGCGTTGGGTTTTGCTCCACGCGGGGGAGCGGCTGATTTACTACTCAGCGGGAAGACTCGTCCCGGTGGATCGTTCCCACTTAACACTTCTGGCGGTGGGCTCTCCTACTGCCATCCAGGCCAGTACGGAATTCTCTTACTCGTTGAGGCGGTGCGACAGCTCCGGGGTGAATGTGGCGAGCGGCAAGTCCCCCATGCACGCCACGCGCTGGCACACGGTACGGGCGGCATTATTTCTACGCACGCCACCGTGATTCTGGAGAAAGTGTCATGAGTTTTCCCTACTTACCCATTGAGGATGCTGTTTCCGCTGCCTTCTGGGAAGGCACGCGCATTCAGGAGTTACTTCTTCAATCCTGCAACCTTTGCTCGAAGTACCAGCACTATCCACGTGCCCTCTGCTCGCATTGCGGTGGGACGGATCTTGAATGGCAGAAAGTTTCGGGCCAAGGAATAATTGACTCGTGGACCGAAGTGATGCGCGCACCTCAGGAGGGCTTCGAGGCTCCTTACATTATTGCGCGAGTGCGTTTAGCAGAGGGCCCCATCATGCTGACACGTATAGATGGAAGTAGTACCAAGATCTCATGCGATCAACCGGTCGTATTGAAATGGCAACCCTTGAGTGACGGCAGAGCGCTACCACTCTTCGTACCAGTAGGAGGATAGAGATGGATTTCACACTCAACGAGGAACAAACAGCATTCAAAGCTGTGTTGCGAGACTTCGTCGAAAAGGAAATCAAGCCCGTAGCTAACGAGTGGGAACGGAGCGGGCGCTATCCGACCGAAATCGTGAAGGGACTAGCAGATATGGGTCTCTTCGGAATGACCATTCCAGAAGAGTACGGCGGGCTTGATATCGACATGGTCTCATTCGCCCTGGTCTTTGAAGAACTTGCCCGCGGCTGGATGGGCATTGCAGGCATCTTGGGAAGTCACTCACTCTCCTGTTGGATGATCGCTAAGCACGGCACTGAAGAACAGAAGCAGAAGTATCTGCCTGAGTTAGCTACTGGGAAGCGCCGCACTGGCATTGGCTTAACAGAGCCAGGCGCTGGTACCGACCTTCAAGGCATCCGAACTACTGCTAAGCGTGAAGGTGATGAGTACGTTATTAATGGCACCAAGATGTGGATCACTAATGCGCGTTATGCAAATCCATTGCCAGTATTGGTGAAGACCGATCCAGATGCTTCCCCTGCCCACAAGGGCATGAGCGTGATTCTCGTAGAGGCCGGCACTCCTGGTTTCACGGTAAGTCGTGATATCGGCAAGCTGGGCTACAAGGGACCTGAATCGTGTGAAGTGGTGCTCGACAACGTACGCGTACCAGTGGAGAACTTGCTGGGTGGAGTTGAAGGCCGTGGCATGCAGCAAGTCCTTTCAGGTCTGGAATCCGGGCGCATCAATATCGCGGCTCGAAGCGTGGGTATCGCACAAGCCGCTTACGAAGCCGCTCTTGAGTATTCAAAGAACCGTCACGCGTTTGGTCAACCTATTAGCGAGTTTCAGGCAATTCAATTAAAGATTGCTACGATCGCAACGCAAACACAAGCCGCTCGATTGATCACTTACTGGGCAGCATCGAAAGCAGACGCCGGGGAGCGGGTTGATATGGAGTCGGGAATGGCTAAATACTTCGCGAGTGAGGTCGCCATCGAAGCTTCACTAGAAGCCATGCGAATCCATGGTGGATATGGTTACTCAACCGAGTACGTAGTTGAGCGCCTTTATCGTGATGCGCCACTGATGAGCATCGGTGAAGGAACTAACGATATTATGAAGACCATTATTTCCAAGTCGCTGGTATCTGGAAAAACGCAGATCGGATGAGAAGTTACCTCTACGTCCCTGGTGATCAACCGGATCGATTGGCCAAGTGTCTTGAACGAGGCGCTGACTATGTAATTCTTGATCTCGAGGACGCGGTACCACCGAATCGTAAGCAAGAAGGGCGTGAGATTTCAGGTGCCTGGATTGCTGAAAATTCGGCGAGCGCTCACAAGATTTGGGTGAGGGTGAACAACTCAGACGATTTAGTCGCGGATCTCAATGCCGTGATTACTGCGCCGATTGTGGGTCTACTCTTTCCAAAGTGTGAAAATGTAGAGCAACTTGCTGCTCTTGATCTGATCATTTCCAACATCGAGCGAAAATTAGGAATTCCAGAACGCAGTATTACTGTTTCGGCGTTGGTGGAAACGGCTGAGGGTATTCTTAATGCTCGCGAAATCGCGCGAGCACCTCGTGTGAGTCGGATGCAAATCGGTGAGTACGACCTTAAAGCCGATATGTCCGTGGAATTAGGACCCGACGAGAAAGAGTTCCTCTACGCACGTTCCTATGTAGTGCTCTGCAGTGCGGCGGCCGGGATCAATCCTCCCATCGCGCCCGTCGGTACAGATTTTAAGGATCTCGAAGCTTTCCGTCAGAGCACCATTGAGCACGCTCGTATGGGTTACTTCGGACGCACTTGCATCCATCCAGCCCAGGTTGCCATTGTGAACGAAGTGTTTACTCCTTCTGCTGAGGTTTTAGCGGAAGCGCAGGACATGATCGATCGCTACGACGCTCAAGGCGGGGGAGTACTCACTGACGCCAAGGGACGACTGCTCGATGAGGCAGTAATTCGCTCAGCACGAAGGGTTGTCTCTCTTGGTAAATCTCTTTGATACCACGGAATGGATGAACGTTCCCATTCCTGGATCAAGCATGAATGTAGATATGCATCGTCTCGACTCTGTGGAGAGCGGCGCTGCTTCTTTACTTGTACGTTTTCCAGCGGGCTGGCGCCGCGATGAGGTAGGCCACTATCAGTGTGACGAGGAATTTATCGTCGTTAAAGGTCAGCTCAATCTTTCAGGTCATGTGTATATGCCAGGTGAATACGGCTTTGTCCCTGCCCTTGGGCAACGCTTTGCATCTTCGGTCGAAGGGGAAACCTGGGCGGTGGCTTGGTTTAACTCTCGCCCAAAATGGATTCTCGATGAAGTGGCGGACCCCAAAGCGCACGAGAAGACTTTAAGGCACTCAGTACAGGCGCCTTG
>WLIL01000155.1 GCA_009702245.1 Actinomycetota bacterium | reverse complement strand
GATGCCGTAGGCGTGGGCCTGGCAGGTGCTATCACCGAGGAGAGCAAAATCCTTCTCCAGGCGGTTGACTCTTGGGGAAGCGGCAGCGAGGCGCACGCCTGGACCTCCGGGATCGCCCTACCCGCTGCCCTGGCCGCGATGGTGAATGGGCATCAGATGCACACCCTGGAGTTCGACGCCATCCACGAACCTTCGGTAGTTCACCCTATGACGGTGGTTTTTCCCGTCACCTTGGCCTTCATGGAGCGCGCCAAGAAGACCGGTCAGAAATTCTCCGGAAGTGATCTGATTCGCGCCGTCACCATAGGCGTGGATATTGCCGCAGGCCTTGGTGTCGTAACCACCACACCATTGCGCTTCTTCCGCCCAGCAACTGCCGGCGCACTCGGCGCCGTCGCAGCAATTACCGCAGCGACCAGAGCATCGATTGAACAGGCTGAAGCAGCAATGGGCGTCGTGTATTCGCAAATTTCCGGCACGATGCAACCGCATACCGAGGGAGCCCAGGTGCTCGCACTGCAGATTGGTTTTAATGCACGTGCCGCAATTAACGCATGGGACCTAGCACTCGCAGGTTTTCGTGGACCGAAGAAAATTTTTGATGGTAAGTATGGATACTTTGGAGTGATCGAGGGTGCGGGAGATCCACATGCTTTGGTAGCACAGCTCGGTAAAATCTGGGAGGTAGAACGCACCAGCATCAAACCTTTCCCATCCGGCCGAGCAACGCATGCGGCCCTAGATGGAATTCTTCAACTACAAAAGGATTATGGATTCACCGTTAATGATGTCCTAGAGGTTGAAGCTCACGTACCTCCGATGGTCAAAGGGCTGGTCGGTCGACTGCCTACCATTGACATGCAAGTGGGCACTGCGAGACTCTGCCTCGCTTATCTCATTCCAAACGCACTCATGGACGGAACTGTCACTCTGCACTCATACAGCGAAGAGCGGCTAAGGAACCCACAAATAATTGACGCCGCTAACCGAGTGAAAGTTATCGCGGATACAAATCCAAATCCAAACGCCTTCGATCCGCAAACTATCGTGGTGAAACTTAAGAGTGGAGAGCAACATTCCATCACTCTGCCCGCCTCGCTCGGCTCTCCAAGCACACCGATGAGTCAGCAGGAACTGGAGGAGAAGTTCGCGCGAAATCTAGATGCGGCGGGGAAGAGTCAAGTGCACGATCAACTCAAGGACCTGCTGGACAATTTGGAAAATGTGGAAGATGTTTCTCGATTGATAGAGCTCCTATGAGCAACTCTCCATACTTTGATTCATTTGATACATCGGAATTTTCACGTTCTTTTCCGAGTGGTCCTGATTTCCTTCATAAGTATGAGGGTATGTCTCGTGATGGACTGCGAGCAATCCAAGAAAGTGAATTCAAAAAGGTACTCAGCGCCGCATGGGCAACTCCCTTTTATCAACGCCTCTGGAAAAATGCCGGTATTGGAATTGGCGACATCACTTCGCTTGCAGATTTACCACAGCTTCCGATTGTGGATAAGACCGCGATTTTGAATGACGTTGAAGAATTCCCACCATTTGGTTCATTAGCAATCCCGGCGTCGGGCCAATCGGGGGCACGAGTAATCCAAACGACTAGCGGCACTACCGGGGCGCCACAACCCGTGGTTTGGGGTCCATGGGGCCGTGAAGTTCAGAATCTTCTTCTTGGACGCACTTATCGATGGCTCGGCGTCAATGCTTCAGATGTCGTTCACGGCGTTTATGGGCACGGCCTCATTAATGGTGGGCATTACATCAGGGAATCCGTTGTGCGTTACACAGATGCCACATACATCTCTGCCGGTACCGGAGCCGAGACGCGATCAGAACGCCAAGTTGAACTCATTAAACGATTTGGTGCCACCGTTCTTGTGGGTTTTTCAGATTACCTACTTCGCCTTGCCGAAGTGGTGCGCGAACAAGGTTTAGATCCAGCTCGGGACCTCAAGGTCCGCATGATTATTGGCCACTTACCTGAGGGCGGTCGCGCGAAACTAGAAGAAGCCTGGGGTGGTGTACCTGCCTTTAATTGGTACGGCGTCGCAGATACCGGAATTCTCTCGACAGAAGGTCCTGAGCGAGATGGTCTCTATATTTGGGAAGACGCCAATTTCGTAGAGATTCTGGATTCAGAGACGCATGCTCCGACACCTCGAGGCGAAACTGGTGAATTGGTGGTCACCAGTCTTGCGAAATCAGATCTCGCTCCCCTGATTCGATTTAACACTCACGATCTCACTGCCCTGTTACCCGGGCAAGGAAAGGCAAGCCTGCCATTCGACCGGATGGCTGGATTACTTGGCCGTAGTGACAACATGGTCAAATTACGTGGCATCAATATCTATCCCACAGCCTTGAGCGCCATTCTCATCAATACTCCCAGCTTTACCGGCGAATACTACGCGCGACTAGAGAAGAATCAGGCAGGCTCTGATCACCTCGTTGTCGTCGTAGAGGTTCGGGAGCAGAGCGAGTCACTGAGACTACAAATTGAAGACCACCTATCTTCAACTCTTGGCCTGAAAATTGGCGCAGAGATTGTGGGAGTGGGAGAGACCGCAGAAACTACTCAACTCACTACTAGGCAAAAACCTATTCGCCTGGTAGATGTTCGAGCATGAAGTCAGCACTTTCGGAAACAATCCTCCGGCTAGATGCGGGCGAAGTTACTTCCCTAGAACTTGTTGAAACAGCTCTCCGAACTATCGATGTACACCATGCAGTAGAACAGAGAATTGAATATTCACGTGTTGAGGCATTAGAAGCGGACTCAAGAAGAGCGAATGGCGTTAAGAGATCAGCAATTGATGGGATCCCCTTTGGTGTGAAGGCCAATATCGATATCAATGGAATAGTCACGACATCTGGAGCGCGCAATAATGAAGTGCCCGCCACCCAGGATGGCTGGATCGTTTCTCGACTTCGAGAACTCGGAGCAATTCCCACCTTAACCACAACAATGGCAGAGGGCGCACTCGGGGCGGTCACCGCCAACGCCTTTACCGGACTCTGTAGCAACCCGGTAAATCCAAAACTTAATGCAGGTGGATCAAGTGGTGGTTCGGCGGCAATCGTCGGGTCCGGCGCGCTGCCATTCTCGATTGGCTCAGACACCATGGGAAGCGTACGAATTCCCGCTGCTTACTGTGAAATTGTCGGGTACAAACCTTCAAGAAAGAGCATTTCAAATCAAGGTCTCGTCCGACTTGCTGAAGACTTCGACTCAGTAGGACTACTAACTACGTCGGTCCGCGATCTGGTTTCAATACTTAGCCCTTTACTCAACTCTCGCCAAAACGTTGCCTACGCTCCTATCGACCCCTCAACACTGAGGATTGTGGGATCTCACCTTTCAACGCACGCAGACGCCGTGGGACAAGATGCCGTTTCGCACACATTGAGCAGACTTGGAGCAGGTGGGCAGATAGCACCTCATGATTTTGATGCCGGGGCGATAAGAAGAGCCGGTCTGCTCATTTGTGAGCTTGAAGGAAGTGCGAGTTTAGGACTTTTGGGATCACCCACCCAACCAGGCTTTTCAACTGAATTCCTTTCGATTATGAATTTTGTTAATACATTACCGCCTGCAAAAATTCTGGAAGCGAAAGATAAGATTTCGCAATTCCAGAATCAAGCGAGCGCGCTCTTTAAGACTTTCGATGTCATGGTGCTTCCCACAACTCCCGCAGGGGCGCCAGATCTCAACGAAAATCCATCCGGCGCCGCAGATTTAGCGGCCTGGGTTAATATCGCCGGATTGGCAGCACTCTCGATCGTCGAACCAACGACTAAGCGATCAGTCCAGTTAGTAGGAGAGAGCGAT
>WLIL01000154.1 GCA_009702245.1 Actinomycetota bacterium | reverse complement strand
TTCGCTCGTTTTTGGGGCAACTCTCCAAACTTAGCCGGATGTTCACCTAGGGTCAAATTGACCTGATTTCGCATCCAAATTTGGGAAATCGAACGGCCATTTTGCTGTCCGTTTCTCGACTAATTGCATACTACGAGGTTCTACTGATAACACCTAATCGCGTGGTGTCGAATCGCAAAATTCCCTTATAAATATGGTTTTTACGGGGAATCTTGCATCTTGATAAAAACTTTTCAAATCGAAACTTAAGCGATTTCCACCGCACCAATTTCGCGCTTTCCACGTCTTAGCACCAGGAATCGACCGCCGACCAGGTCATTTGCTCCAGGCGTAAACGCCTCATCAGTGATTTTTACGTTGTTCAGATAGGCCCCACCCTCGCGCACTGCCCGTCGGGCGGCCGATTTTGAGTCCACAATGCCGGTGAGGGCCATGAGATCGATCAGCGAAGGCATCTCCCCCGCCGGGATAGTGGCACGGGGAACTTCTGCCAACGCTCCCGCCAAGGTGGCACCATCTAAATCGCTCAGTTCGGCTTGGCCAAAGAGCGCACGTGACGCTTGCTCTACGCGCTGGTACTGGTCGGCTCCGTGAACCAATGTGGTCAATTCACGGGCAAGTGCCTTCTGCGCTTCGCGGCGCTCGGGGGCAGCTTCCACCTGGCTTGCCAATGCATCGATCTCATCTTTAGGTAGGAAAGTAAGAATTTTGAGGTAGGGCACCACATCGCGGTCATCGGTCGCGATCCAATTTTGATAGAACGCGTAAGGCGAGGTCATCTCTGGGTCGAGCCAAATCGTGCCGCTGGCAGTCTTACCAAATTTGCCGCCATCAGCCTTTGTCATCAGCGGAACAGTGAGGGCGTGCGCGCTTCCCTGATCTACCCGCCTAATGAGATCGAGCCCCGCGGTGATGTTTCCCCACTGATCGCTTCCGCCCATCTGAAGCACACAATTATGGCGGCGATAAAGCTCAAGGAAATCAAGGGATTGTAAGACTTGATAAGAAAACTCTGTGTAAGAAATTCCGCCGCCTTCAAGCCGTGCGGAGACTGAATCTTTTGCGAGCATTTGATTTACTGAAAAGTGTTTACCAATATCACGCAAGAATTCGAGCGCGGAAATGTCCTTCGTCCAATCGTAGTTGTTTGCAACTAGCGCGCCTGTAGGTGAATTATCGAATGAGAGAAAGCGTTCGAGTTGTAGGCGGATTCGTGCGACCCACTGTTCAACAATTTCTTCGTCATTGAGCGAGCGTTCAGCTGAGCGACCACTCGGATCCCCCACTAAGCCAGTAGCGCCACCCACCAATGCGATAGGGCGATGGCCGGCCAATTGCAAACGACGAAGAACCAGTAGCACAACCAAGTTCCCTACATGAAGGCTGGGAGCAGTCGGATCAAACCCAATGTAGGCAGTGATGGGCCCCTTATCGAAAGCCTCTGTGAGCGCAGCCTCATCAGTGCTTTGGGCAATGAGCCCGCGCCAACGAAACTCTTGGAAGATCTCAACGCCGCTCATGCTCACGCTTGCTCCATTCTTTCTCCCGATTCTACGGGGTGAGATCAGAGCGTGGAGGCGAGTTTTAGCTTTGCCCAGGCTCGTGTTCTGGAAGTCTCAGATTTGAGCGCAGCAAGCTGCAGAGAAACCGCAGCCGGCGCTGTCCCGCCAAACCGTGATCTACCGGCTATCGCCCCGTCGACTTGTAACACCTGACGAACTTCAGGCGTGAGCTTCGGATTAATTTGCGCAAGCTCTGCATCTGAGAGTTGATCTAGGTCAATGCCCGATGCTTCACATTGTCTTACGCACGCTCCCGCAACTTCGTGAGCGGTGCGAAAGGCCATGCCCCTTACAACCAGCCAGTCTGCGATCTCGGTTGCCAACGAATATCCAGTAGGTGCAGATTTTGAAATCACATCGACATTGAAAGTACTTGTCTCAATCATTCCGGTGATAGCTGGAAGTAACACGTTCAAGGTGTCTAGTGAATCAAAAAGTGGTTCTTTATCCTCTTGGAGGTCACGGTTATAGGCGAAGGGTAACCCTTTAAGCATCGTAAGGATGCTGACTACATTTCCAATGAGCCGTCCACTCTTCCCACGTGCCAATTCAGCAACATCAGGATTCTTCTTCTGAGGCATGATGCTAGAACCAGTCGAATAGGCATCTGCAAGATTGACCCATCCAAATTCCTTCGATGCATAAAGACACCACTCTTCACCGATTCTCGAGAGGTGCACGCCTACCAAAGCGAAGACGAATGCGGCTTCTGCGGCAAAGTCACGATCACTGACAGCGTCGATCGAGTTGGCGACTGCGTCAGTAAATCCAAGTTCAACCGCGCTGCGCTTTGGATCTAATTCAAGCGCGGACCCAGCAAGGGCCCCCGCCCCGAGTGGAGAGTAAGCCGCCCTCTTGTCCCAATCTTGCACACGATCAATATCTCGCAAGAGAGCATGTGCATGCTTAGCGATTTCGTGGCCAAGTGAGACTGGTTGCGCATGTTGTAAGTGCGTAAAGCCTGGCGCAGCCACCCGTACGTGCTTTTCAGCTTGAGAGATAAATGCGTCTGCAAGATCGGTAAGTTGCACGACGATCTGCGCCGCCGCGTCCCGAAGAAAGAGACGGAAGTCGGTCGCCACTTGATCATTTCGAGATCTTCCGGCTCTTAGCTTGCCACCGACTTCACCCAGGCGTTCCACCAAAATGCGCTCTAGAGCGCCGTGCACGTCTTCATCTGAGGACTCCGGAAGCAGGACGCCTTCGTGATACTGAGTGGTCATTAGAGTCAACTCTTTAACAATGCTGCGAGACTCTGCTGGAGTAAGCAACCCAGCGCTTTCTAAGATGTTCGCGTGTGCAATCGAGCCGCGCAAGTCGTACGGTGCGAGACGCCAGTCGAAGTGCACGCTACGAGAGAGAGCTTCCATAG
The DNA here is from genome assembly GCA_009702245.1 of Actinomycetota bacterium. GTDB lineage: Bacteria > Actinomycetota > Actinomycetes > Nanopelagicales > Nanopelagicaceae. The sequence goes on along the minus strand of WLIL01000154.1, from coordinate 914 downwards.
CATCGGCGGCAGACTCGCTGAACCTGCCACCCCAAAGTTTGCCGTGACTCATACCGCGTTCCTTTCGCTTACGAATACACCTTCGGCCAGACGTAATAGCGCATCCTTGAGTGGATTTGCGTCAGCGCGTTTGGAAATTACTAGCACCGTGTCGTCCCCAGCTACCGTGCCAAGAATTTCGGTGAGTTGATGCCCTGATGGAACTTCCACCCTATCCAAGGCACCTGCCAAGAGATGAGCGCCACCCGGAGGCGTTCTTAACACGATTAAATTTGCTGAAACTTCGGCGGAAATGAGCAATTCATTTGCGATACGTGAAAGCCGTGTTACTGGATCTTCGTAACGCGAGACATCGACACTTGGGAGCCCTATCGCATAAGTGAGCCGACCATCGGCTGAACGCATTTTTACAGCACCGATTTCGTCCAAATCCCGACTGACAGTAGCTTGTGTCACATCAAAACCTTCAGTATTGAGCTGTTCCACAAGCTCGCTCTGTGAATGAACTTCACCGGTAATTACGAGCCTTTCGATTCTGGCTCGTCTTGAAGTTTTCGTATGTGGAATGCTCATGACGCTACCTTCCTAATCGCTTGCCCTAATAAGGAAATAAATTCCAAAATTTGAGATTCGGTGACAATGAAAGGCGGTGCGATCCGGATAGTTTGCGATCCTGCGGCGTTCACCAAGACTCCTAATGTTTGCAACTCCTTGGTGACTGCCGGAGCATCTTCTAAATCTAAGCCAATCCATAGACCGATTCCTCGCACCGCGTGTATTCCATCAACGCTTGAGAGGCCATCCTTCAACACCCTGCCAAGGCGATGATTGGATTCCAGCATCTGCGTCGATTCGATGACCGAAATAGTGGCGATCGCTGCCGCACACGAAGTGGGGTTCCCACCGAAAGTTGA
>WLIL01000153.1 GCA_009702245.1 Actinomycetota bacterium | reverse complement strand
CCCGCAGCGTGCTCAGCACCTTCGTTACCTTCATTCTCATCATCATCGTCACCACCACCCCCGGGGCCGCCTCCCTGGATAGACGGCTTTACCGGGGTGGTGGGTGACGCTGCAACTGACATACCGGCGCCAACACTCAAGAGGAGGAGTGAACTTGAGAGTGCGACAGCGAGTGTTCTACTCGCTAAGCGGTATGACATATCTGCCCCTATTCCCTACCACCGAGACCCCTCTCGGCTAATTCAAAAGTAGGGGATGACCCTGTGTTAGCAACGGTTCCTTCCAGAGATCTTTCTATGAACTCTCTGTGGAGGCTGAAGAGACCTAAACCCCCGCGAAGGCCCGAGCGCCTGCCAGTAAGCGTGGAACACCCACTTCCAGGGAGGGCGCAAAACTCTTATCGTCGGGGCGCTCACCTTTGAGCCAACGAGTGTAAATAGCCTCGCAGAAGATTGATGCCTTCCAGAGGGCCAAGGTTTGATACCAACTCAACGCATCGATATTGAGGTTCATCTGCTCCTGATAGCGAGCGATGAGCTCGGCACTTGAAAGATAACCCGGCTCGCGCGTTACCGAGGTGAGCTCTAACGGAGTCACATGACTGCCTGGCTCTGCGTATGTAGCCGTCAAATATCCAAGGTCGGCGAGTGGATCCCCGATGGTCGCCATCTCCCAATCCAAAATCGCCATCACGCGCGCCGGTGAATCCCCGGCAAACATCAGATTGCCCGCGCGAAAATCTCCATGAATAACTGAAGCCATCTGGCTCTCTGGCAAATTACGGGACAGCCACTCACTCAACATTGCGACTTCTGGCAAATCTCTTAAAGTGTTTACATCCCAGAGAGATGAGAAGCGCTCTACTTGGCGCTTCAGATACCCGTTTGGTTTCCCGAATGCCGCCAGATCGCCTGTGCTTACATCTACTTGATGCAATTTCACCAAGGTATCGACAATGGCGATGCTCGTATTCTTGCGATCCTCCGTCGAACTTAAGTAAGCAGGAATCGAATCGGTGATGACTGTTCCATTGAGAAACTCTGCAACATAAAACGGAACTCCGAGTACTGACACGTCTTCGCAAAGTGCAAGTATTTCCGGGACAGGCACACCTTGACGATGAACAAGTTCCTGAATGCGTGCTTCACGGACCATGTCGTGTGTTGAAGGTGGCAACGGTGGTCGCGGACCTCTTCGTAGCACAAAGGCATCATCGTCACGAACGATCTTGAAGGTAACATTTGATTGTCCATCACCAATAGGGGTCCAAAATATTTCTCCCTTGCCTAAACCTTGCTGATCGAGGAAATTCGTCACTTCATCCAATATCAAGAGTGGTGGGAGTTCTAATGCATCTGCCTCGGACCGACTCTGCACAACTGAAATACCATCAGGATCCTTACCCAGCATCTTCTTCTCCTTGATCGGATTATTAAGAAAGGTGCTCAGCATCAGCAAGATACTTCTCGCCGGCTTCAACATCTGCTGCGCGACGCTTAGAAGCACGCTTAGATATAGCCCACTTATGGGTCTCATTTGATCCGTCGTAGATTCTGAACGGACGCACTTCGCTCAAGTAAGAGGCAAGTGGCAATTCGTCGGAAACACCATCGCCACCACATAGTTGAATAGCGCGGTCGACCACCTTGAAGATGGATTCTGAGCAGTGCACCTTCGCGATAGAAGAGAGAGCGGCGCCTGCCTTACTATCGGTATGAAGCATGGTGGCAGTCTTGTTGATGATCGCATCAGATGTTTCGATATCGATGACTGATTGTGCGATCAACTCTTGTGCCAATCCAAGATCCTTCATCTTTGAGCCAAACATTTCGCGGCGTTCAATACGATCGAGCGCAATGTCGAGTGAGCGCCGGGCAAGACCTAACCAACGCATGCAGTGAGTGAGCCGGGCTGGAGCGAGGCGCACCTGGGCGTATCGAAAACCTTTTCCGACTTCACCAAGAATTCCATCGTCAGCAACGAAGCAATCCTCAAAGTGCACGTGTGAGTGACCACCCTCAATAGCGCGGTCAATAGTATGAATGTCATAACCAAGTCGAATACCGGGCGCTTTCATTGAAACTAGAAGCATGGTGGCTCCGGCTGGTGAATCTTCATGCGCATCATTTCGCGCCATCACAATGGAAAAATCTGCGACTTTAGCACCGCTGATGAAACGCTTCTCACCGTTGATGAGCCAGCCACCTTCGGTGCGAGTGATCTTTGTTGTGAGCGCATCGGGATCTGAACCAGCACCAGGGTGTGGTTCGGTCATCGCAAAGCACGAGCGAACATCACCGTTAGCGAGCGGACGAAGAAAAGTCTCTTTTTGCGCCGGGGTACCGATCAGACTGAGCATATGCATATTGCCTTCATCAGGTGCTTGGCAATTGAGAACAGAAGGGCCGATCGGTGAGTACCCGATCTCTTGGAAGATCGATGACCAATATTGAATCGGTACACCTTGTCCGCCAAACTCCTTGGAAACTTGCGGTGCAAAGACTCCCGCAGCCTTGGCAGCCACCTGCAGTTCCACCAATTTCGCGCGCGTGAGGTGGTGTCCAGGCGCAGGTTCTGCCTCCATGATGACGCTACGTATAAAAGCTCGTGTGCGAATGCGAAGTTCTTCGACTTCTTCTGGTAACCCGTTATTCGACATTGCTTCCTCTCCAACTTTGTTGAAAATTCATTACGCAAGACCTCCAGCTATGAGCAGCCCACCATCCAGAGTCATTACTTGTCCGGTAATCCATGACGAATCCGATGAGGCGAGGAACGCCACTAATGAAGCCACATCTTCTGAGAGTCCAAGCCGCTTCATTGGGTAGCGAGAAATTACTGCCTCCTCATTGCCTTCATAAAGTGCTTTGGAGAAATCAGTTGCGATAACTGCGGGAGCAATTGCATTCACTCGCAGATTCGGTCCAAGCTCCACCGCAAGAGTGCGAGTCAGATGAGAGATAGCTGCTTTGGAAACTCCATAGAAGCCGATGCCAGGCAATGGCATATCGCCGGTACTCGATGAAATGTTGACAACATTCCCACTTTTGCTAAATCCGAGACGTTCATCGTGATAGGCCGCTTGAATCCAGGAAAGAGTACCTATCACGTTTACTTCGATGATTTTTCGCGCAGCATCCAGATCAACATCAATAGTTTGGCCATACACCGGATTGATGCCAGCGTTGTTAATCAAAATATCTAACTTGCCGAATTCTTGCGCGACCCGATCAAGTACCTCTTGGCGGTGGACCGGATCATCGGCTTTGCCGGCAATTGCTAAGACTGTACCTTTCGGGAATTGCTCAGCAGCTTTCATGAGTGGCTCTACCTTGCGCGCGGTGATAATGATGCGGGCGCCTTCTGCAACAAATCGTTGAGCAATTGCCAGACCAATTCCACGACTAGCACCGGTAATGATTGCGACCTTGCCTTCAAGGCGGTGCGATTGAATCGTGCTCTCAGTCATATGCTCCCGTTCCTCTGAAATCTACTGTGCCAACTCTAACCGGCAACCAAGAAGAGCGGCACTCTCTCTTGAGATAGATTTCCTGAATCCCTGTGACCCTCGGCACTCAGGACAAATTTACCGATCTGGTGCCTGGCTTAAGCGCTGGCGCGAGTAATTCGATCGCGTACGGCCGCCGAAATACCTTCTCCTGAGGGTGGAATGACTGCAATGCAGGTATATCCACGGTGATCTGCTTCGCGCATCGCGGCATAGAGCTCGTGTGCATATTGCGCGGCAGTATCTGGCGACGCGAGGCGCACCATTCCAAGTGGAGTATCAACATCGGCGAGCGCAATGATCGCTTCGCACTTCTCATTTACTTCCATACATACATGCGCACGTGGTGAGTAATGCTG
>WLIL01000152.1 GCA_009702245.1 Actinomycetota bacterium | reverse complement strand
TTCCGAGCGGAATCCCGGTTGCCTCATCGATTTCTGGCGTGAGCCAAATGGGTTCCACTCCGCAGAGTACGAGTGCGCTGATCAGCGAGCGATGTGCAGTCCGGGTGATTGCAATCTTTGCACCGGGTGTGGCTATTGCGAGGATGAGTGCTTGATTACCGTGAGTCGATCCACCAGTGGAGAAGCGCGCCCAATCAGCGTTCCAGCATTCTGCAGCCAACTTCTCAGCGGCTGCCAATGTGCCGTTCGTCAGTTTCATTTCATCGAGGCCGCCATACAGGGGTATATCTGCATCAACGACCTTGCCTAAACCCAGATCGAGGAGTGCGGCTTGTTGTTTATGGCCAGGGGTAGAAAATGAAGTAATGCCATCTTCGAAGTAACGCAGGTAGGCGTCGAGGAGTGGGGCGTGTAAGCGGAGCTCCTGCGGTGGAATAGCTGAGTTTCCTGACACGCTTCTCTCCTTCGGCTGACAACCCCTCAAGAGTAGAGGAAGATACGCACTATGGCTTCTTCCGAGATTACTCATGCACCTACTGACGGAATTTCCCGACGCACCTTGGTTTGCGGCGCGCTCTTGGCGGCGGTCACTGGCAGCGCGATCAATATGTCCTCAGCAGCTGCGGCTAACATCCCCTCAGCTAAAGGGGTGAAGAAACTTGCGGGTGGGAAGTTTCAAGTGCCGCTTGCTAGCAACCCGACTCTTAAGAAGGTCGGCACGATATTAATAGTGGGGGAGAGTAAGGGCGTTCCAGTAGCTTTAGTCTCTACGAGCAGTAATTCCTTTAAAGCAATGGCGCTCATTTGTACTCATGCAGGTGGTCCACTTGAACTTATCGATAAACAATTGGTATGTACGTTGCATGGCTCGGTATTTGGTATTGACGGCAAGGTGAAAATCTCGCCCGCCAAGACAGCACTTCCTTCAATTAAGGTGTCAACAAGTGCAACAACAGTGACAGTCGGATAAATGTACGAACGCTTTATTGTTTTAGGAGATTCCTTCAGTGAGGGGCTCTGTGATGAGTTCTATGCAGGAACGCATAGATACAGAGGTTGGGCAGACAGATTAGCCGATGCACTCGCAGATCAGAATGCTGAATTTACTTACGTAAATCACGCAATCCGAGGAAAACTGTTGAGCCAAGTTCTTGATTTGCAAGTGAGCAAGACACTTACACAAATTATTCCTGGTAAGACGCTGGTCTCCTTTCATGCTGGAGCAAATGATTTATTGCGTCCAAAATATGACGGCACCCTTATTGCAGAAAGCTATATGAGCGCTGTCGCACAATTAAGTGGCGCAGGAGCGCGTGTGATGCTTTTTACCGTTATCGAGCGAGCAGGTGGGTCAGGGCGTACCGCTGATCGTTTAGCTTCGCGCTTTGCGTTGTTTAACGTCCATGTACGTGAAGCTGCTCGTCTTAATAACGCTGTCGTGATTGATGCAGCAGAGGCCCATATATTGCAAGATCGTCGCTTCTGGAATGCCGATCGACTCCATCTCAACCCCGAGGGCCATCATCGAGTGGCGGAAGCCATCAAAGTTCAACTGGGTCTCTCCGACGATCTCTGGTGGCGCGAGCCCCTGCTCCCAGCCGGACCACGCTCCAAGGTGGCCGATCTCTGGGAGGACCTCCGCTGGATTCAAGCCTTCTTGCTTCCTTGGCTCTGGCGCCGGATTCGCGGGCGTTCTTCGGGCGATGGTCGTTCTCCCAAGTACGCCGAGCCTCTACGCTGGATCCCCTAGGGGGACGTAGATGTCGCACGATTCAACTGAAGGCAGTACCGAAAGCCCGACCGAAAGTCCGGCCGCGAGTCCGTGGTGGGTCTTTTGGCGCGATAAGGAAGGCGTAGCTCGCCGTCCCTCTCGGGTGGCTGAACACCGCCGCGGCATCATCGCCGTTCTGTTGCTGCCCGTCCTCTTCTTCGCGGCGATTGCCTTTCGATTAGATTCGCCGATGAAGGCGAGCGAGATTCCTTGCCAGGGGTATACGAGTCAATTTAGTTTGACCGAGCAACCAGTTGAAGTCCCACCAGGAAATATCCGCGACACTGTGGGCCCGTCAGGAATTGTCACAATGCGCACATACACGCTTCCTGGTCAATCCCTCGACACGGTGCCACTTGGTTTGCTCACGTCGGCAAAGGTTACTGAAACGATGCGAGCTGTCCCTCTCACAGATATGGGTCGCGCCACTGGTGATGACGCGTGGGTAAATCAATTAAGGCAAGTACGAAATCTCGCTTATGCAGTTCGCTATGACCAAGCCTTAACTGAACAGATTCTTGCGCTCACTTCGCGCGACGGCACCATCGCAACGTGGTTAGCATCGCGTACGTTGATGGGTCTTGAAGATCAAGGACTTAATTTCGATCAAGAGGTTGTTGATCTTTCAATGGCGATGGTTGATCGCTCGTCGACAGGACAATATCCATTTGACGATGTGGGTCAGGGCGCGCTTGCAGCGACTGCAACGGTGGATGGTCAGTCGTTGCACGTTTATGTCATCGCAACTCGCGTGGGCTATGACAAGGACGAGGTCGTCACGGGTAATCCCGAGCGAGCAACTAGTCAGGCAGCAAAGAATCAATCAATTATTGTTTCTTATCCTGGTGGTGAAGTGCGCGGCAAGACCACCGATAATGGTGACATCTGCATTGCGGTTCCGTGGACCACTGGTAAATCACTTCCTCAATTGCGCATCACATGGCAGATGCAGGTGCCGGCTGGAACGCTCTTTGTCCGTAAGCCGATTGTGGTTGGAATGCCATTTGATGAGGCTCTTGATTCTGCAGAAATGACTCTGAACGCGATTTCGATTCCCGTGAGTACCCCAGTGATTTGGAGCGCCGTCTCATGACCGAAAATAACGCTCAAGATCCGAACATCGATCTCTCGATCGATGATGAAGGCTTTACCGAAGCCGATATTGCTCGTGACGAAGCCCGCGGGAATCAGTGGGGCGCTATTGCTGAATTAGCCAAAGGCTCTGGCGCTCAAGTTGCCAGCGGTGCCGGAGTGCTCTACATCTTGACTCGGTTGATTGCGGTCAGCGGACGCAGCGCTCCCACGGCCTTGAGTTTTCTTGATGCCCAAGGCATTAGTAAGACCGTGACCGGTGCGATTGTGCAAGCACTTCCATTCCTACTACTCACTGCCGCCACTGCTGCCACCGTTTATCTGCTTGGTTCCCCACTCACGGGGCGTATTGCACGCAGTCCACGAGTCTGGTTCTCGGCCGCTGCGTGGTTCTTGGTGGTGGCTGCGGTACCGAGCCCCATCGCTTCTAACAACGTAGTAGCCATCGTTGCGTACGTGAGTTCATTCTTAACAATTGGGTACGCTGCATTGCTTGCATGGGTGGGCTGGCCGAAGAATTGGACGAGTCCCGTTAAGGCGCTTCTTATTTCACTTACGTTCGTTGCGGGTGTGCAGTTGCTCTTTGATAATCAACTTTGGCTTGCACCGGAACGATTGGCTGTTTCCACCTCTTTGGCAACAACCGATGCAACTGCAGATGCCACGATCAAAGATCAGCCATCCACGTTGGTGGGGTATGTATTAACTGCGGATAACAATTGGACGAGTGTGTTGTTAGAACAGCCTCGCATCGTAGTCCGGCTACCAAATACCTCGATTGTGCAGCGCAGTGTGTGTCGCTTGGGCGAAGGCGATAGCGAGCGACCGCCGCTGCTTGTTACTTTGATCAAAAAAGCCTTTGGGGAGAGCGGTCGCCGGGTCGAGGATGCCGTTCCGCTCTGTTAGGTAGGGCTGGACTTTGATTGTCGGCTGGTCTCCGGCTGGTCTCCGGCTGGTCTCCGGCTGGATTTAGGCGTGTCTCAGGCTTGTCTCAGCGCCCCTGTTGAGCGTGCACACCTCT
>WLIL01000151.1 GCA_009702245.1 Actinomycetota bacterium | reverse complement strand
TCGGCGAAGATCCTGGGCTCATCAAAGATGGCGTGGAAGCACATCTGCAGGTGCTACTTTCCGAACGCCCACAAGTTTTTGGTGAAGGCTGGACGCTTGTACGCCGCGAACACCCCACGGCAATCGGCCCGGTTGATCTTTTATTGCGTGATCACAACGGTGCTTACGTGGCGGTTGAGATTAAAAGACGCGGGGAGATCGATGGAGTTGAACAACTGACTCGTTATCTCGACCTCATGAACCGCGATCCCGCAATTTCTCCAGTTCGTGGAATATTCGCTGCCCAAGAAATTAGGCCGCAAGCAAAGACCCTTGCGGTAGACCGTGGAATTGAGTGCAAAGTCTTTGATTACGATGCGCTCCGCGAAATCGACGACGGAAAGTTGCGACTCTTTTAATCTTGCGAATTAGGCAGGATTTTGCGTGAGCCACTCCACTACATCACTTGCGTGCGTATCGGGAGGAAATATCGGATAGAAGGTATGCACGATCTTCCTATTTCGAATGATCAGCGTGAGGCGACAGTAAAGTTCCATACCCGACGCTGTGAAAGTTGGAAGACGAAGAGAGGCCTTCATCTCCAAATGAGGATCGCTCAAGATGGGAAACGGTAATTCGATCCGTTCTGCCAATTCTTTTTGGTAATCGTGATCTTGACTCGATAGCCCGTAAACGTCGGCACCTAACTTCTGTAATTCACCGAAGTGATCTCGAAACCCGCACGATTCTGGCGTACATCCTCGTGCGCCCGGAATAAGGTCCCAACCTTCCGGAAGAGGTACCCCCGGTACACCGCTGCGCGGATAGACGTAAATCACCGTTGTGGGGGATGCAAACTCGGCAAATGACCAGCGCATTCCATCTGTACCGAGGAATGTCAGATCTGGAAGCTCCATGCCTACCAAGTGATCTGCCAGACCATCATCTGTAGGAGCGGGAAGGACTTCTGGCAAACTTTCGTAGGAGGACATGCTCCGAATCTAGCGCTGTTTAGGACGTCTGGTGTTCTTCTTCGTCCAACAAACTTTATGCCAGTGGCGCCTGAAATCAGCCCCCGCCTGGAGAGCTTCGTCCTCCTCCAACCAGGCCACGATATGCGGAGTTGCTAAAGGAATTATTTGATCGCACCCCGGGCAGCGATACGGCTTGCTGGAGGAAGAGCCGGTGAGCGAACGCACCCGATACATACCGTCGGGATGTTCTTCGGTCCACTCGTTCTTGCCCACCGCTGATGGCGGTTCGCCACTCTCGGCGCGACGATGTTTTCTGGGACTCACGGAGCCACTCTACCCGCGAGAAGAGTGGCCGAGTAGAATTGCTCCGTGAACTCCGGAATGCAGAACGCAATTGAGATCCATGGCCTTCTCAAGACATACGGAGAGACGCACGCAGTCGCTGGCGTCGACCTCGAGGTTCAGTCGGGCGAAGTCTTCGCGTTACTCGGCCCTAATGGCGCTGGGAAAACCACCACAATCGAAATTCTCGAAGGTTATCGAGATCGTGACGGCGGCACCGTTTCGGTGCTCGGTGAGGATCCGGCGAAGGCTGGACTCTCATGGCGAAACAAAATCGGCATCGTCCTTCAGAGTAATAACGACGCAGCCGAAATCACCGTTGAAGAAATATTGAACTTTTTTTCAGATTATTACGTGAATCCACGCAACGTGGACGAAGTCATCAACGCAGTGGGTCTCGAGGAAAAACGCAAATCTCGCGGACGTGAACTTTCAGGCGGCCAACGTCGCCGACTCGATGTTGCTCTCGGAATCCTTGGCAATCCTGAACTGCTCTTTCTTGATGAACCCACCACGGGTTTTGATCCTGAAGCACGACGCGCTTTTTGGGATTTGATTCGTGGACTGCGCGCTGATGGAACAACCATCCTGCTGACTACTCATTACTTAGACGAGGCCGAGGCACTCGCTGATCGTGTAGGAGTCATTAACAATGGCCGCATCGTTGAAGTAGCTACGCCAGCAACTCTTGGCGGTCGTGATAACGCAAAAGTTATTGTGCGCTGGAGCGAGGGCGGCAACATGAAGGAAGAACGCACCGACTCCCCCACCGAACTTCTTCGCTCACTAAGCGCCCGTTTGGCTGGGGAGATTCCCGAACTCACGGTGAGCAGACCTACTTTGGAAGATATTTACATCTCAATGATCGAAGGTGAAGCGTGAGCACTTTCAAGATTGGCGTCAGCCGAGGCAACCTCGAGATTCGTCAATTCCTTCGTCAACGTGAATCAGTAGTCTTTACTCTGCTCTTTCCGGTACTGCTACTTCTGATCTTTGGCTCTGTCTTTAAAGACACCATTGCGCCTGGAGTCACTTTTTCTCAGTACTTCGTTGCCGGCATGATCGCCTCCGGTTTACTCAATACTGGATTTCAACAGCTCGCAATCATGATTCCACTTGAGCGAGATGACGGCACCCTCAAACGCCTGCGCGGAACACCCATGCCGCCCTCTTCATATTTCATCGGGAAGATTCTCGCAGTCCTTGCGAGCATGGTCGTACAAATTATTTTGCTGCTGCTAGTGGGCGCACTTATTTTTGGAGTTCATCTACCTACAGATATCGGTCACTGGATCACTTTTGCTTGGGTCACGCTCCTAGGTATTACTGGATCAACTCTGCTCGGAATCGCATTCTCAAGCGTTCCCCGCAGCGGACGTGGTGCCAGCGCTATGGTGACCCCGATCGTGCTCGTTCTCCAATTCACCAGCGGCGTCTTCTTTATCTTTAATCAACTTCCGAGTTGGATGCAGAACGTAGCGTCTATCTTCCCGCTGAAGTGGCTCACCCAAGGAATGCGGTCTGTCTTCCTTCCAGAGAGTTTTGCTTCGCAAGAAGTAGCAAAGAGTTGGGAGCATGGTCGAGTAGCCCTCATGCTTTCGATCTGGATTGTCGTTGGGCTTGTACTGGCACTCAAGACATTCCGTTGGGAACGCTCGCGTTAGTAGGTGTGGAAGCCTGACCCGCTCTTACGACCCAGTTTGCCCTGCGCCACCAATTCATTAATGAGAGCCGGTGGCAAGAAATGTTCGGCCGCTTCTATTGTCTCGCCTTCGTTGACGATATTAAGCGAGGCGTTTCTGAGTACATCAATTCCGGTGAGGTCTGCAGTCGCGAGTGGCCCCATCGCGTGCCCAAAACCTAATTTGCACGCGAGATCAACATCTTCAGCGGTGGCAATTCCGGACTCCACCAATCGAGCAGCTTCCAACACCAACGTAAGTATTAATCGCGTTGTTACAAATCCTGCGATATCACGATTAACGACAATGCACTCTTTGCCGATCGATTCAGCAAATTCGCGAGCTATTTGCAGAGTCTCATCACTTGTCTCCTGCCCGCGCACCAATTCGCAGAGCTTCATCATCGGTACGGGAGAGAAGAAATGTGTTCCGACAACGCGAGACGGATCCTTAACCACGCTAGCAATCTGACTAATAGGAAGCGCGCTGGTATTTGATGCCAAGATCGCATGAGCGGGCGCGAATTGATCAAGCCTATGGAAAATATCTTGCTTAACTTCCAATTTTTCAAAGACCGCTTCGATCGCAATATCGCACTCAGCCACCGCGTGTGCGAAATCCGACGTAAATTCAATCCGTGCGCGCAACTCCTCAGCTGCGTCCTGCGTAAGTGTGCCTTTCTTGACGAAGCGAGCCAGACTTTCGCCGAGAAGAGACTCACCTCGAGCGAGATCGGCGTTATCAAAGACTCGCACCTGCTTACCCGCAAGTGCAGATACCTGCGCAATTCCTGAGCCCATCAGCCCGGCCCCAATAACTGCCACTCTCTCGATTTTCATCTCTCCCCCTTCAAGTAGCGAGCCTACTTCGGATAGGGCATTCTTGAGCAGTGCTAGGTGGAATCAACAATGGGGCTTTCTTTTCATCCTTCGCTGGCTTCTTTGTGGT
>WLIL01000150.1 GCA_009702245.1 Actinomycetota bacterium | reverse complement strand
GTACTTTCTTAAATCCCACGCCAAGTGAGAGCACTTGGAACCCGCCGCTGTCTGTGAAAGTGGGTCCAGGCCAATTCATAAAGGCGCCAAGCCCGCCGGCGGCATCGACCACATCGGGACCGGGTTGTAAGTAAAGGTGGTAGGCGTTCGCCAGTAAAGCTTGCGAGCCAAGATCCTTCATCGTTTCCGGAAGTACCGCCTTTACAGTGGCCTTGGTACCAACCGGAATAAATGCAGGAGTGGCAATCTCGCCATGAGGAGTCTTGATGACCCCGGTTCTCGCCAGGCCTTCGCCTTGATGCGTGATGGTAAAACCAAATGCTTCTCGGTTGTTCTCACTCATCCGGGGAAATCCCATTTCTTTCGAAGCTCTGACCACTCTGTGTCGAGCACGGCGAAGATAAGAGTATCGACCCATTCTCCTTTGATGAATTCTTCGCTGATGAAGTGTGCTTCCTGTCTAAATCCAAGCCGCTCCAGCACCTTGATGGAAGCAGTATTTCGTGGATCAGTGCGCGCTATAACGCGATGAAAACCAACGAGATCAATTCCGTGAGAAATGATGGTAGCGATGGCTTCAGTGGCATATCCCGCTCCGCTGAACTCTGGATTAAAGACATAGCCAATCTCGCCACCCTCATTTACGCCGCTGGTGAACTCGATACTCACCTGACCGATCACTCTTCCAGTGCTCTTGAGTGTGACTGCCAAGTTGAGGTAGTCGCCCTCCACTTCTAGCCGGGTGGCAGTCATGATTTTGGTGATGGAAGCACGTACTTGATCACGATCTCTGGGAAACCAGGGAATGTAGCGGACGACATCTGGATTGGAGTGGTACTGGAACATGGCCTCTTCGTCTGCTAATTCCATGGGGCGCAATCGCAGCCGAGCACTCTCCAGGAACATAGGTGAATAGTAGAGGGATAGATTAGGAGGGTGATCATTAAGGCGAGCCTGCTCGCACTTACGGTGGGTTTAGCCGCGCCTATCGTGCCTGCGGCGCCAGAAGCAGTGCCTGCCTCGACTAGACAAGTCATCACGATCACTGCTGATGGGTCAGGAAAAGCTGTGGGTCAACGGTATGAATTGCGGAGTTCAAAATGGGTCAAAGTGGGAACTACTTTCACTGCGCGAACTTCCACCAGGGGTTTAGTAAATATTGCAGATCGAGTGCGAAACACCGGCACCACTCCGCTAGGAAGTTTTGCCATCGGTGGCGCTTTCGGTTTCGAGAAGAAGCCAATTACCGCCCTTGACTATCGCCGCGCCACTAGCGCTTCTTGGTGGGTAGCAGATCCGGCATCTCCCTTAGATGACACGTGGCAGGAGTGCAGAAATAATTGCACCTGGAAAGCTTCTGAAGGGGAGCGCCTTATGGATCACCGAGACTCCTATTCGTTGGCAATCCACGTAAAGACCGATGATCCAGCCCATGCTGCGGCAATTTTTATTCACCTGGATACTGGCAAACCACTTTCGGGGTGCGTGGCAATATCGCGGCAGACTATGGCGCAACTTCTGAAGTGGCTCAACCCAAAAGTTACCCCCCTTATTCAAATTGTTCGATCAGCAAGGGCTGCCTAAGAATGCAGAAACGGGATCTAGCCAAAGCTAAATCCCGTTTCTGAAAAGATATTAGGCTTGAAGTGCGGCCTGAATTTCAAGAGTCAAGGTTACTTCTTCGCCGACCAAGACGCCGCCGGTCTCAAGTGGAGCATTCCACTCAACGCCAAAATCCTTGCGGTTAATAACGGTAGAAGCTGAGAAGCCTGCTTTTGTGTTGCCCCATGGATCGGTGCTGGTGCCAGCAACTTCAAGATCGAGTACTACCGGCTTGGTAACGCCCTTAATAGTGAGGTTGCCATCGACGAGGTACCCACCTTTACCACCAGTGCGTACTGCGGTGGATGCAAAAGTCCAAGTGGGGTGTGTTTCGATATCAAAGAATTCATTGGTACGAAGGTGGTTATCGCGGTTCTCGTCGCGAGTATCAATACTTGCCGCATCGATCTCTGCGGTAACACTGGATTTCGTGTTGTCTTCAGCGATGGTGAGGGTTCCGGAGAACTTGGTGAAATGTCCACGCACTTTGCTCACCATGAGGTGGCGTACGGAGAAAGAGATTTCGGAGTGGCTGGGATCGATTGCCCAGGTACCGGCCGCAATGGTGTTGCTCATAGATATTCCTCATCTGTTCTGGTGGTATAGATTGTTGAATGTTCAACTAAAGTAGCGTAAAGTAGTTGAACATTCAACTTTCGAGAGTCTGAGGGGGTTCACATGGCCAAGACGAGCACCCCGGCTCCGCCAAAATGGCTCACACCTCTGGAGATGGAAGCCTGGCGCGCTTACATCCTCACCAGCCGCCGCCTTATGGAGGTTCTTGAGCAAGCGCTCGATAACCACGACCTCTCGATGGCCGATTACGAAGTGCTCGCTCAGCTCTCTGATGCCCCTGGGCGGAGGATGAGAATGAGTGAGCTCGCTGAGGCTGCGTTGCTCTCGCGCTCGCGGCTTTCACACCGCATGAAAGTGATGGAGCAAGCAGGGCTCATTCGCAAGGAAGAGTGCCCCGACGACCGACGCGGCGCATTTGCTGTGATGACGGAGAAAGGTTGGGGAGCCATCGTGGCTGCTGCCCCCGACCACGTCGCGAGCGTTCGCCGGGTATTTTCCGACGTGCTTACCCCAGCTGATCAGCAAGTGATCGCCCACTCCTTTACTACCATTCAGAATTTACTGAAGAGCGACACCTGTAATAGTTGAGCAGCCAGGCTAGGGGGCTGCCAAGGTCAGAATCTCGGCGCCATCTGAATTCACCAAGAGAGTGTGTTCAAATTGCGCGCTCCATTTGCGGTCTTTTGTGACGACAGTCCAACCGTCCTGCCAGATCTCATAGTCGATACTTCCAAGAGTGAGCATCGGTTCGATCGTGAAAGTCATGCCCTCTTCGATGATTGTGTCGTGGTAGGAGGAGTCAAAGTGCGGCACGATAAGCCCGCTGTGGAAGGCCGTGTTGATGCCATGTCCGGTGAAGTCTTTCACCACTCCGTATCCGAACCGCCCTGCATAGGCTTCAATCACCCTGCCGATGACATTGATTTCTCGCCCAGGCTTCACCGCCGCGATAGCTCGGTTGAGCGCTTCTCGTGTGCGATCGATCAGCAGAGCGGCTTCTTCACTGATATCCCCGACTGGGTAAGTGGCGTCAGTATCACCGTGGACCCCATGGATGTAAGCCGTGATATCGATATTGATGATGTCGCCATCTTCAAGGCGAGTGGAGTCAGGTATCCCGTGGCAGATGACTTCATTGAGAGAAGTGCAGAGGGACTTGGGGTAGCCGCGATATCCAAGAGTGGACGGATAGGCGCCGTGGTCGAGTAGGTACTCGTGACCGATGCGATCGATCTCGTCGGTGGTGACTCCGGGGGCAATTGCTTTCGCCGCCTCGTTCATCGCTTCGGCAGCGATGCGACCCGCAATGCGCATCTTCTCCACAATCTCTTGGCTCGGGATGTGGCCATCTTTATGGAGAGTGGGGCCCTTCTTCCCTACGTACTCCGGGGCATTGATGCCAGCTGGCACGATGCGCCGCGGGGAGAGAATTCCAGGAGTAAGTGCATTTCTCATGTGCCCATACAAGCAGAAAACCCCGCCACTTTCGTGGCGGGGTTTTCTGATAAGGATTTACTTAGCGGCCTTCTTGGCTGGACGCTTCTTTGCTACGCGCTTCTTAGCAGCACGCTTCTTAGCTGGAGCAGCCTTCTTCGCAGCAGCCTTCTTCGCTGGGCGCTTCTTGGCTACGCGCTTCTTTGCAGCCTTCTTCGCTGGGCGCTTCTTGGCTACGCGCTTCTTAGCAGCAGCCTTCTTCGCTGGGCGCTTCTTGGCTACGCGCTTCTTTGCTACGCGCTTCTTGGCGGCAGCCT
>WLIL01000015.1 GCA_009702245.1 Actinomycetota bacterium | reverse complement strand
CCCCTGCTAACCTAAGTCCCACCAAGGGGCTGTAGCGCAGTTGGTAGCGCACCTCGTTCGCAATGAGGGGGTCAGGGGTTCGAATCCCCTCAGCTCCACTCTTAAATCCAACTTCTGAACCACATACGTGCGTGCCACTGATCGTATGAAAGTGGTTGCGCATCCAAAATGGGCAGGAAGTAGATGAAATTCACCACGACTGCGATGACAAAAAGCGCAGAAAGAATTTGGCCAAGCGCAGATCGCTGGCTTCGCATGATGGCATACACCACTAGCAAAACTAACCAAGGTGAGAGTGCGACCGCATAGAAGAAGAAAATAGTGCGCTGGCCTACGAATAACCAAGGAATCATTCCTGCTGCAAGCGCTAGTAGCAGGGGTGCTACTCGCACATCTTGCCTAATGAGAAATCTATAGAGCGCATAAACAATTGCAACGATTGCACCCCACCAGAGAACGGGTGTGCCAATGGCCAGGATGGCATCGGAACATGTGCCCGTTTGACACGTGCCCACTGGTGATTTTGGCGAAGAGTAGTAGAAGGCCGTAGGTCGTCTAAGAAACAACCACGTCCAGGCTTCTGCCATGTACGGATGCGGAGAGTGGAGACCCACGTGAAAGTGAATTATTTCGACGTGATAGTGAATAAAGCTTCTCAATGTGCCTGTGAGTGATGTTGAGTTACTCCAATATCGATCATAACCAATCTTGGAAGTAAACCATCCCCACCAAGAAAGGATGTATACCGCAATCGAAATCAAGGGGAGGGTGATCCTGGTGGCAATTAACTTAAGAGTGGCGCCTTCGCGGAAAGATCGTAGCAACATCCAGCCGATAAAGGCAGCTACGAAGTAGCCACCGCTCCATTTTGTTGCGGTAGCGAGCCCAAGTACCGCGAATACAAGTGCGTAATTCAGATCTACTTTTTTTGTAGGTCGAACCATAAGGTAGAACGCGAGGATGAACCAGAAGACTAAAACCGAATCAAGTAACGAAGTGCGACTATGTACGAATGCTAGGGCGTCGACGGCGTAGAGCAATGTTGCAATGGTGGCCGCGCTCTCGCTTCGAAAGAGCCAGTAGGCAATGCGACCTACAAGGAATATGGAAAGAATTCCTAAAAGTGCAACGGCAATGCGCCAACCAAATGGACTATCGCCAAAGATTTGAATTCCCAGCGCAATGACCCATTTCCCAAGTG
Organism: Actinomycetota bacterium; assembly: GCA_009702245.1. Lineage (GTDB taxonomy): Bacteria > Actinomycetota > Actinomycetes > Nanopelagicales > Nanopelagicaceae. Next base: position 15,751 of record WLIL01000015.1, on the reverse strand, counting down.
GTGGGTGAACGACAAAAATACCTTTACCCGCATCGGCCTCAACCCCATATTTCAGAAATTGCTGAGCCCCTTTGACGTAGTAGAGCTCATCGAAGATGAAGGTGGTCGGCCGGCCGAGATGAGCGAGGCGCAAGTAGGCACCTAGGAGCAGAATTCCGGCCTGGAGACCCCATTGAAGAGAGCGTCGATGAAGGCGCTCGAGCAGGGCGTATTGGGCCAACATGGGGAAACCCTATATGGCGTGAGAAAGTACTCGTATGAATGGTGTCCTCTGGGTCGCAGCAACTCCGATCGGAAATGCGCAGGACGCATCCCTTCGATTGATTTCAGTGTTCGAAAACGCTGACCTGATCGCGGCAGAAGATACTCGCAAAGCGAAGTACCTCATGAAGGCACTCGGTATTACTACACACGCGAAGGTCATTTCATTCTTTGCGGCGAATGAGGAAGCTCGCGTGCGAGAAATGTTGGATGCAGTTCTTAATGGATCCAATGTCCTAATGATCACGGACGCAGGTATGCCAGGTGTGAGCGATCCCGGATACTCGCTTATAAGCGGAGCCATCACTGCCGGAATTATTCCGATCGTGTTGCCGGGTCCGAGTGCTGTGACCACCGCGCTTGCGCAATCAGGATTGCCGATGGAGCGTTTCATATTTGATGGCTTTATCTCACGGACAGACGGCGCCCGAAGGGATTATTTCAAAGGCATTGCTCACGAGGCTCGCACGGTGGTGCTCTTTGAGAGCCCAAGACGGTTGCCATCTTCATTGGCGGTCGCAGCTGAAGTACTGGGGGCAGATCGTCTTGGTGCTATTTGCCGTGAGATGACTAAGACTTATGAGGAAACAATTCACGGAACCATCGCAGAGTTAGCGCAGTGGGCAAGTACTCATGAGGTCCTAGGTGAGATCACCATAGTAATTGCGCCCGCACCCTCTACATTGCGGCCGACCAATGAACATATTCTTGCGCAGGCGCAGCGATTGATTTCACTAGGGATGGGTAAACGAGAAGCCACGGCAGAGTTGGCCCAGGAGTATGGGATACCCAAGCGCGATATATACGACCTGCTCATTGCCAGTTCCAAGGCAGACTAGACTTCACCTCGTGTCGAAGACCTTTTATCTCACTACCCCGATCTATTACGTAAACGATGCACCTCACTTAGGGCATGCGTATACGACGATCGCCGGAGATGTGCTCACCCGCTGGCATCGTCAACGCGGGGAATCGGTCTGGTACCTGACTGGTACGGATGAACATGGTCAGAAAGTCATGCGCACCGCCGAGGCAAACGGAGTGGCGCCACAAGAGTGGACCGATCGCCTGGTGGAAGATGCATGGAAACCACTCTGGAAGCACCTCAATATTGCCAACGACGATTTTATTAGAACGACATCCGAACGCCATATGTCTCGTGTTCAACGTTTTCTTGAAAAGCTCAAAGAGAGCGGATACATCTACGAAGGCGAATACGACGGTCTTTATTGCGTCGGCTGTGAAGAGTTCAAATTGCCAGGCGACATCTTGGAAAAAGATGGCGAGAAGACCTGCCCTACCCACTCGCGTGCTTTAGAAGAAGTCGCCGAGACAAATTGGTTCTTTAAACTAAGCGCTTTTGCGAAGCCATTACTCGAGCGTTATCAGCAGCACCCAGAAACGTGTGAGCCCGCATCTGCGCGCAACGAAGTGATTTCATTTCTTTCTGGTGATGTGGTTGATCTCTCAATTTCCCGTTCATCGTTTAACTGGGGAATTCCTGTCTCTTGGGATCCTGGGCAAGTGGTGTACGTCTGGTTTGATGCGCTGCTCAATTATGCGACTGCCGTTGGTCTTGGAGATGACCCAGCAAGTGAGGGTGGCAAGAAGTTCGCTGATACCTGGCCGGCTAGCGTTCACTTGGTAGGTAAAGACATTTTGCGCTTCCATGCAGTTATTTGGCCGGCAATGTTGATGGCTGCTGGGTTACCTCTTCCGGAGAAGGTTTTCGCTCATGGCTGGCTCTTGGTGGGTGGAGAGAAGATGAGCAAATCTAAACTCACCGGAATTGCTCCCTCTGACATCACTTCACACTTTGGTGTTGACGCATATCGCTATTACTTCATGCGCGCGATCTCTTTTGGCTCAGACGGATCTTTCTCCTGGGAAGATATTTCAGCGCGCTATACAAGTGAGTTGGCAAACGATTTTGGCAACCTTGCCTCGCGCACGATTGCCATGATTGAGAAGTACTGCGATGCCAAGGTGCCCGCGGTGGCGGATGAACCAATTCTTAGTGACGCACTTGCCGACGCGGTACGAGTCGCGGATGAAAAGATGTGTGCACTTGATTTTCAAGGTGGCTTAGTTGCCATCATGGATTTCTGCAAGCGAGTGAACGGCTATGTCACCGAGCAGGCGCCATGGGTGTTGGCTAAAGACGACTCTAAACGCGCTGAGTTAGATCGAGTTCTCTACGCCACCGCTGAGAGTCTTCGTGCCTTGGCAATCTTGCTTCACGCGACGATGCCAGAGACAACCGAAAAACTATGGGAGTCATTAGGCGCACATCAGTCGATCGGCGCATTGGGAGATCAGCGCATCGCCTCCGCAGGGATGTGGGGCGGACTCCCCGCAGGGACTCATGTCGTCAAAGGCGAGGTGCTCTTCCCTCGCTTGCTCGAGGAGTAGCCGGTCGTGGCTGATCGCCATTCGTTGGAGAGCTCAGAAGTGGAGTTGCCACCGGATCCCCTGCCGCTCTCCGTCACCACCGTAGATGCCCACTGCCACCTCGACATTTTTACCGAGGGTGGCCCTGGGGGCGCTGGCGTTCGTGCTGCGCTTGATCGGGCCAAGGCGGTTGGCATCGATCGCATTGTCCAAGTGGGCTGTGATGTTGAGTCTTCGCGATACTCAGTGGAGTGCGCCAACGCCTTCCCCGGCGAAGTGGTGGCCGCCATTGCCCTCCATCCCAATGATGCCCCGCGTCTTCCAGATCTCGAAAGTGCGTTGTCAGAGATTGAGGAATTGGCCAAGAATCCTCGGGTACGCGTCATCGGAGAGACTGGCTTAGATCACTTTCGCACTCCTCCAGAGAAGCGCGATGTGCAGGAGTACAGCTTCCGTCGGCATATCGCACTTGCTAAGCAACTTGGCAAGACACTCATGATTCACGATAGAGATGCGCATGACGATGTACTCAGAGTGCTTAAAGAAGAAGGTGCGCCGGAACAAGTGGTCTTCCACTGCTTTTCGGGAGATTCAGCCATGGCGCAAGTATGTGCAGCTCGCGGATATGTACTCTCATTTGCTGGAACTTTAACTTTTAAGAATGCCCCGCAATTACGTGAAGCACTTGCACTTATTCCTGCTGATCAATTCTTAGTAGAAACAGATGCACCTTTCTTAACTCCGGTGCCATATCGCGGAAGGCCAAATGCTCCGTACCTCATTCCACATACCGTGAGGCTTATGGCAGAAATTCGCGGCGTGAGCGAAGAGGAAATTGCTCGTGTGACAAGCGCCACTGCCGAGCGCCTATTTGGCCCTTTCTGACCGATTAGCCCTGAAAATCACCAAGATTCACAGGAAGCATAAGCGTGGTGTGGTTCGCGTAGAGGTAAAAAACCTGGCTATGTTGGAATCATGTTCGCGAAGAGAAATCTGCGCGCAGTGCTCATTGCGCCGCTGCTGGTAAGCCTCATCTTGGGGAGTGTAGAGAGTGCTCTCGCGTCAAATACTTCTACGAGTAGAACAACTATTCGCGATGCTGTTGTTTCCACTCGCGTTACGGCGCATCAAGTGACTTTCAAAGTGGACGGAAGTACGCGTCAACTTTCTACTAACGCGCGCACCGTTGGAGAAGCGATGAAGGAAGCACAAGTTACCCTCGGTCCATTAGACCTTGTAAGTACTCCATTAGCCGCTTCAGTAAAGCAGAATCTTCAAGTACAGGTCACTCGTATCAAGGTGAAGCATACGATCAAGAAGGTCAAGATTGCGGCTCCAGTAGAAAAGATTAAGAACGCTAAAATGATGGTGGGTAAAACCATCGTCAAGGCAAAGGGTGCACCGGGCTTGAAAGAGGTGGATGCGGTGACTACCTATGCCAATGGGAAAGTTTCCTCGGTGGAGATCAAGCGAAGCACCGTACTCACTGCCCCGGTGACCAAGGTGGTCGTGGTGGGTACCCGTCCACGTACAGTTGATGAGCTCAACTGGCGGGCGGTAGCCAACTGCGAGTCTCATGGAAATCCGCGCTCCAGCGACTCCAAGTACGGGTATTACGGGATGTACCAATTCAGTCTGACTGCTTGGAAGACTGCAGGTGGCACCGGAAATCCCATGGACGCCTCAGCGGCTGAACAGACCATGAGGGCAAAGCGGCTCTACAAGATCCGTGGAGCGGGCGCCTGGCCGTACTGTGGGCGCTTCTTCTATCGCTAACCTGCTCCTGTGACATCCAGAGTTGAATATGGGTTAGGCGCCAGCGATGTGCGCGCTATCGCGGCGATGCTCGACATTCGCCCGACTAAGACTTTGGGACAGAACTTTGTTATTGATGCAAACACCTGTCGACGAATAGTTCGCCTTGCTGGAGTGCAAGAAAGTGACCACGTATTGGAAGTGGGCCCTGGGCTCGGCTCGCTTACGTTGGCACTGCTGTCGCAAGGTGCTCGCGTGACGGCAGTTGAAATCGATCAAGTGCTTGCTGGTGAACTGCCGAAGACAATTGAGAGATTTGCCGCTCCAGTCTTTAAGAATCTGCGAGTGATCACGGCAGATGCTTTAAAGGTGACGAATGCAGAGATCAGCGAGCCAACTCTGTTGGTCGCGAATTTGCCTTACAACGTTTCCGTGCCAGTTCTTCTCACCATGTTAGAAATATTTCCCACTATTCGTGGTGGGGTAGTGATGGTGCAGGCCGAAGTGGCAGACCGGCTCGTGGCTTCGCCAGGTGGAAAAGAGTATGGAATTCCCTCGCTCAAATTAGCGTGGTGGTCGCGCTCTGAAAAGGTGGGATCAGTAGGACCATCCGTCTTCTGGCCGGCGCCTCGAGTCGATTCTGGATTAGTCTCATTCACCAGAGTGGCGCCGCCGAAAAGTGCTGCTACTCGAGAAGAAGTTTTTGCAGTAATTGATCAAGCATTTGCGCAGAGGCGTAAGACCTTACGAGCGGCACTTTCGGGTTGGGCGGGGAGTGCTATCCGATCCGAAGAAATATTGCGCAGTGCCGGCGTATCGCCCCAAGCTCGCGGCGAAGAGCTTGAACTAGAGGCATTTATTCGCATCGCAGAAGCTGGCGCAGGAGAGGCGAAGGAATCCTCTAAGGTGTGAGCATGACTCTTGCTCGGGTAACTGCACGTGTGCCGGCCAAGATAAATCTTTCGCTTTCGGTGGGACCGCTTCGGCCTGATGGTTTCCATGAACTTGTCACGCTCTATCAAGCGATCGCACTCTTTGACGATGTCACGGTCACCTTAAAGCCTAAAGATGAACGATCCACTGTGGAAGTCAGCGGAGAGTATGCCAGCAGTGTTCCGCTAGACGAGAGCAACTTGGCATATCGCGCGGCTATGCGCGTCTTAGAAGCGTACGAGAACGATTCAGCCTTTGCTATCTCGATTCGGAAGTCGATTCCGGTGGCGGCTGGCCTCGCTGGAGGTAGCGCTGATGCGGCCGGTGCTTTATTAGCCATGGATACGCTGCTTGGCGGCCAACTTGGTAAGAATGAATTGCACTTGCTCGCTGCTGAACTGGGAAGTGATGTTCCCTTTGCACTTATCGGCAACATAGCGTTGGGGAGAGGTCGCGGCGAAGAAATCACTCCTGCGCTCTCACGCGGGGAATTTCATTGGGTTCTTGGAATATCCAATCAAGGACTCTCTACTCCCGCTGTTTACAAGGAATCGGATCGACTTCGTGAGGGCATGATCGTTTCCTCTCCCCGGATTTCAGAAAAATTGATGCATGCGCTGCTGTCAGGTGAGCCAGAGGAACTCGGTAAGAATCTCAGCAATGACTTGGCACCTGCAGCCCTCTCGCTTCGTCCTGGCTTACGTTTAGTTCTCGATATTGCTGCAGAGTATGCAGCCCTTGGTGCCATTGTTTCGGGATCAGGGCCGACGATTGCTATCTTGGCGCGCGATGAAGAACATTCTCTAGATATTGCAGTAGCGCTCACTGCAAGTGGAGTCGTTAATAACGTCGCTCGCGCTCTCGGTCCGGTTGCCGGCGCACGAATAATCGAATCAAAATGAATTTACTTAATCTCGAAAAAGTCTCCAAGGATTACGGCAAAGGTGCAGTACTAAATGCCATCCAATTAGGGATCTCCGCCGGTGAACGTATTGGAGTAGTGGGGCGCAATGGTGGTGGCAAATCCACTCTGCTTCGCGTGATGGCAGAAATTGAACCGCCAGATTCTGGTCGAGTCACTCATGAGAATTCCTTACGACTCGGATTTCTTCACCAGATAGATCGCGTGCCGGCCCATCTTTCACTCGGTGAATTTCTCTTTCCGGAAATGCGCGACCATGAATGGGCAAGTGATGGGCGTATTCGGGATATTTTGATTGGACTCTTTGGCGATCTTACAGAAATGGATCGCCCTCTCGATGCTCTTTCTGGAGGCGAACGCCGCCGCGTATCGCTAGCGCAACTATTGGTTGCTGACAACGACATCATATTTCTCGATGAACCTACGAACCATCTCGACGTTGAAGGTGTCGCATGGTTGGCGAATCACCTTCGCTCACGCACATCAATGGCGCTTGTAGTCGTCACACATGATCGTTGGTTCTTAGATGAAGTCTGCGATCAAACATGGGAGGTGATCAATGGTGATATTGAGGTGTACGACGGCGGATATTCCTCATATGTTCTTGCAAAAGCAGAACGCAACCGGCAAGCCTCAGTTGAAGAGGCGCGCAGGCAGAATCTCATCCGCAAAGAATTAGCGTGGCTACGCCGGGGCGCGCCAGCTCGAACGACCAAGCCAAAATTTCGCATTGATGCCGCAAATCAACTGATTGCAAACGAACCCATGCCGCGCAAGAGTGATGAGCTCCTCTCCTTCGCAGGTGCCCGACTCGGTAAGCGGGTTTTCGAATTACACGACATCGAATTGCGATTTGGTGAGCGAGTCTTGATTGACCGCCTCACACTCAATATTGGTCCTGGTGACCGCATGGGAATCATGGGACCCAATGGTGCGGGAAAAACTACCCTGTTGAAAATGCTGAACGGCACCATCAAAGTTTCAGCGGGACACGTACAAGTGGGTTCCACGGTGAAGATTGGATATCTCTCGCAGCAACTCGACGAACTAAACCCCGAGTGGCGAGTGTTGGAGGCCGTAGAAGATGTGGCACGTCACGTAGATCTTGGAAAAGGTAGGGAGCTTTCAGCCTCGCAACTCTGTGAGCGCCTTGGCTTTGGCTCCGACGCGCAATGGACTCCAGTACGCGATCTCTCTGGCGGGGAACGACGTCGACTTCAACTAACGCGCATTCTGATGGCCGGTCCCAACGTGCTCTTCCTCGATGAGCCCACGAATGATTTCGACGTGGAAACGCTCTCGTCACTCGAAGATCTACTCGATGGATTTGTAGGAACTTTACTTGTCGTTTCACATGACCGATATTTTTTAGAGCGGGTTTGCGACACCATGTTTGGTATTTTTGGAGATGGCACAAGCCATGACTTGCCGCGCGGCATTGACCAATACCTGGAAATCAGAAAAGAAATTGAAGCTAAGTCACCTAACACTTCGAGCTTGTCTATGGGACCTTTGGGAAGTGCCGCACCAAAGTCGGCAGCTGAGGAGCGTCTGGCTAAGAAAGAGCGCGAGAAAGTGGAGCGACAATTAGCTAAGTTAGATAAGGATCTTAAGCAAGTGCATCTCGATATGGCAGCAGCGAGCACCGATTACCCAAGGCTCGCCGCACTTACCGAAGAACTCCGTATCAAAGAGAAATCAGTCAATGAACTTGAAGAATTGTGGCTCACGCTCGCCGATTAGGAAAAAATCTACTCGGCTTCAGAAATATCATCTAGTGGGCTCAGCAAAGCGCTCAAAAGGACGGTCATTTCACGACGTTGGCGTTCATCCAAAGCACTCAGCAGTTCTTCTTCTCCTGAAAGCAATACTTCGAGTGCGGAGTCAACATGCTCCTTCCCGGCAGGGGTTAGCCGAACAAAGACCACGCGCTTATCGCTTTCGTGTGGGCGACGTTCGACTAAGCCCAGTTCGGTGAGCTTGTCGACGCGATTGGTCATCGTTCCACTTGTCACTAAATTTTCGGTGAGCAGTGTGCCGACCGAAAGTTCATACGGAGCGCCTGCCCGACGAAGCGCAGCGAGCACGTCAAAGGCCCAGGTCTCTAAGCCTTGGCTTTCAAAGGCGCTACGCCTGGCAATATCTAAGTGGCGGGCAATTCGGGTGATTCGTGAAAGCACCTCGAGAGCAGATACATCGAGGTCAGGGCGCTCGCGCCGCCAAGCGGCCACGATTTGATCCACTTGGTCTCGTGGCTCACTCCCTGGGGGCAACATGGTGTCACTCTACCGAGCGACTTTGCCCTCTCTCCATGAGCGGGCTTTCCCAAGTTCTGGTCAGAGCTTTCCCATTGTGAGACGAGCCACACCATGTTAGGTTTTCCTCAGATTTTTACCGCACGTAAGGCGTCGGAAGGTTCCGCTGCCTTACCTGTTTGATGGGAGCAGAATGGCTGTTGAGTCGTCCGGACATAGCGCGGGAAACCCCAGATTTTATGAGCTTATTGAGAACGCGCCAAAGACTGGAAAGAGCCCCACTATCTGGGCTTGGCCTCAAATTACTGAGTATCTCAAAGTTGCCGGTCAGCCAGTGCAAGGGCCTTGGCCCCCCCATCAGGAACGCCGCCCCGACCCAGATGCAGATTCGGGCCCGGTGGCAATCCGCGATCCTCAAAGTTAACTAAGAAGTAGATTCGCAGAGCTGAACCTGGAGGCGCTTACTGCGCCGCTGAAGAAAGTTTTCCCCTCAATATTGTTAGAAGGAAGGACTGAGATGTACCCACCAAGGTTCAATTACGAATCTCCGAAGAGTCTGGCAGAGGCGATTAGCCTGCTCACTGCTGGAGGTGGCGAAGCCAAGGTGCTAGCTGGTGGCCAAAGCTTGGTGCCCATGCTCAAGCTACGTTTTGCATCTCCAGAGATGTTGGTTGATATCAATAACATTCCCGGATTGAATTATGTTCGTCGCGACGCCGATGGCTCTATTCATATTGGTGCCCTCTGCCGTCACGAAGATCTAGAGAAGTCTGAGGTAATTGCTGAGCATCAACCGACTATCGCTGCAGCTGCGCCATTGGTCGCTGATCCCATCGTGCGCACTCGCGGAACTTTTGTCGGGTCTGTCTGCCACGCAGATCCACAAGGGGATTGGTCTGCAACCATGATTGCCCTTGACGGCCACATAGTTGCGCAGGGCCCCAATGGTAAACGCAACATTCCTGCTCGAGATTTCGTTACAGGTCCATTCCAAAACGCGTTAGCTTTCGACGAAATTGCCATTGAAGCGGTGATTCCGGCGCCGAAGGGTGATGTACATGGTGGTTATCTCAAGCTCGAACGACGTGTGGGTGACTTTGCTACTGCTGCAGTGGCAGTGGCATTAGAAACCTCAGGAGGAAAAGTTATTCGAGCGGGGATTGCTCTCACGGGGGTTGGTGGCCGCACCATTAATGCGAACGTAGCTGCTGATTCCCTGGTGGGAAGTGCGCTCACGATAGAAAGCATTACCCGTGCTGGTGAATTAGCCGCCGCCGCCGCTGAACCACGCAGTGATCACCGAGGAAGTGCATCGTATAAGCGTCACATCGTGAGTACCTTCTTGACCCGCATTCTCAACAACATCTCCGAGTCGACTGTAAAGGCAGCCTGATATGTCAAGTCTCTATGAAGAAATCTCCGCCCCACCTGCCGCTGGCGTTCCTGTTCGACGCGTCACGCTTAATGTCAATGGTCAGGATCGCACGGTAGATGTCGAGCCACGTCTCTTGCTGGCACATCTGCTTCGGCAGGGGTTGAAATTAACAGGTACGCATACTGGTTGCGACACCAGCAATTGTGGCGCTTGTACGGTCCTTTTTGATGGACGTCCGATCAAGAGCTGCACGATGTTCGCAGTCCAAGCTGATGGCCATGAAGTGCAAACCGTCGAAGGTCTTGCCACCCAGAGTTCCCTCCATCCCTTGCAGGAAGGTTTCAAAGAAGAACATGGTCTGCAATGTGGTTTCTGTACTCCAGGAATGATGATGGCGGCGAAAGCACTCCTAGAATCGAATCCCAACCCAACCGAAGATGAAATCCGTTGGGCAATTTCTGGAAATCTATGTCGTTGCACCGGCTACCAAAACATCGTTAAAGCAATTCTCTGGGCAGCGGAGAAAATGCGCGGAAGTTCCAACTGAGAGAGGCTGACGACATGGCATTAGATGAAATCAAAATTGGTGGAATGGGCGCAAGTCGCCGCCGAGTTGAAGATAACCGTTTTATACGTGGCAAGGGCAACTATGTTGATGACATAGTGCTTCCCGCCATGCTTCATATGGAGATCTTGCGTAGCCCCATGGCGCACGCGCGCATTAAGTCGATCGACGTCAGCAAGGCTTGGGAGATTCCAGGTGTGCGTCTCGTGCTTACTGGAGAGATGCTTGCCGCCCGTAACTTAGCGTGGATGCCGACGCTCTCTTATGACACACAAGCGGTAATGGCGATGGACAAAGTCCGTTTCCAAGGCCAAGAGGTTGCGGCGGTTATTGCAGACGATCCGTACATCGCCAAAGATGCTTGCGAAGCGATAAGAGTGGAGTACGAAGCGCTTCCAGTCATTGTCAATCCCATGCAAGCCATGGCACCTGGCGCGGCGTTGATTCGAGACGACAAAGAGAATCAGACAGATAACAAGGTATTTGATTGGGAAGTGGGAGATAGGGCTGGAGCTGATAAGGCTTTTGCCGAAGCTGACCTAATTTCTAAGATTGAGCTTCACTACCCTCGCTCGCACCCGTCGCCAATCGAGACCTGTGGTTCCATCGCTGACTTTGATCGCGCGACAGGAAAACTCACCGTTTATATGACAACGCAGGCGCCGCACATCATTCGGGCGGCAGTTGCCATGGTGGCCGAACTTCCAGAGCATATGATCCGCATCGTCTCTCCTGATCTTGGTGGCGGGTTTGGTAATAAGGTTCCCGTTTACCCAGGGTATGTCATTTCTATTCTGGCTTCGATCTTGACTGAGCGCCCAGTGAAGTGGATCGAAGATAAGACTGGAAATCTTATTTCCACTGGCTTTGGCCGAGATGTGTATCTTCAAGGTGAACTGGCTGTCCGCAAGGACGGAAAGATGCTTGGCGTTCGCATGCACACAATCTCTGATCACGGTGCTTTCTTTGCGGATGCCCAGCCAAGCAAATTCAAGATTGGCTTGATGCACTCAGCTTTTGCGTGTTATGACATCCCGGTAGCGCATCTCACTGCTACTGGAACATATACAAATAAAGCGCCGGGTGGAGTTGCCTATCGGTGCTCCTTCCGGGTCACCGAAGCCATGTTCTTCCAAGAGCGCATGGTGCAGGCGGCAGCCGATGATCTAGGAATGGATCAAGCAGAATTCCGTCGCATCAACTTTGTCAAGGATGACGATTTCCCACACCGCACTGCTTACGGTTTCCTTACCGATTCGGGTCAGTACGGAAAGTGTCTTGACGTGGGTCTTGAAGCTATTGACTACAAAAACTTCTTGGTGCAAAAAGAAGAAGCCAAGAAACGTGGTCGCCTACTAGGTATCGGTATTTCAACAATGACCGAGCCACTCGGTGCGGGCAACAGCCGCGAGTACGACATTCTTGGAATCAAGATGTTTGACTCAGCCGAACTTCGCGTTCACATGTCCGGTAAGGCGATTCTTCGGACGGGTGCTAAATCTCAAGGCCAAGGACACGAGACCACTTGGGCGCAGATCGTGGCGCACGAGTTAGGTATCCCAGCGGATGACATCGTGGTCGAAGAGGGCGATACCGACACTGCTCCGTTTGGTATGGGAACGTACGCATCCCGTAGCACCCCAGTAGCGGGCGCCGCGGTCGCCATGGTCTCTAGGAAGATTCGGGCGAAGGCACGCAAGATTGCTGCTCATCTTTTGGAAGTTTCTGAAGAAGATGTTGAGTGGGAGTTAGGCCGCTTCTATGTGCGCAGTTCACCTGATCGAGGAGTCACCATCCAAGATTGCGCGATGGCCGCTTACAGCAATATGCCAGATGGTATGGAACCAGGGCTTGAGAACAACGCTTACTACGATCCACCAAACTTGACGTGGCCGTTTGCGTGCTACATCTCGACGGTTGAGGTAGATCCAGAGACTGGTGTCTGGGATGTGCTGAAGGTCGTTGCCGTCGACGATTGCGGTGTGCGTATTAATCCGATGATTGTTGAAGGTCAAATCATGGGTGGTCTCACCGAGGCATACGCCATGGCCAGCATGCAATTCATTACTTATGACGTCGAAGGCAACTGTGTGGGTTCGAACTACATGGATTATCTGTTGCCTACCGCTTGGGAAACGCCAGGCTTTGAATTGCACGAAGTCGTTACCCCATGCCCACATCATCCAATCGGCGCCAAGGGCATTGGAGAGTGTGCCACCGTAGGTGGCCCCGCCTCCTTTGTTAATGCTGTGATGGATGCCCTCAGGGGCACGGGCGTGCGCAATATCGATATGCCGCTGCTGGCGGATCGTGTCTACGAAGCGATTCAGACTGGAAAAGATATTTCGGGCGCGCCACCGATAAAGACGGAGGAGTAATGAATTGCTTCATTTCCCCCACGACGTTCGCTAGGGAGGCGACATGCTGATCAAACAAACAGTTGATGTGTCTCAACCAATCGAGTCTGTCTGGGAGTTCTTCGGAGATATCCCTCAAGTAGCTGCATGTTTGCCGGGTGCCAATCTCAATGAGGAGGTAGGCGAAAATAAGTACCGGGGTGATGTGGTGATCAAGGCCGGTCCAGTCAAACTCGAGTTTGCTGGCCTGGCTGAGATTAAGGATCGTAACGATGCCACCAAAACAATCACCGTTGCGGCTTCTGGTGCGGACAAGAAGGGGCGCGGTGAAGCCTCTATGTTGCTTGGCGCCGTTCTCACACCTTCGGGTGGCGGCACCAGAGTAGATATCTCCCTCGATCTCACGATCTCTGGTGCGGCGGCTCAGTATGGTCGGGGCCTGGTCTCAGATGTCACCTCCGTTTTAGTGAGCCAATTTGCCGAAAGCATGCAGAATCGGCTCTCCGCGATCGCTCAAGGCCTAGATCCCAATGCAGTTGCTGGCGCAAAGCCTGCCAGCGGGTTAGCTATCGGCCTTCGAGCGCTTCGCATGGCGCTCGTGCGTGTCTTTAGCCGCTTCTTCCTTCCTTATCAACCACAACCAAGCCGATAGAGAGGAATTCTTATGACGCTTTGGGGAATCGGAAACATCATCCTTTTGGTGGTGATTGTTCCAGTACTTGTTGCACTTCTTAATCGTGTGCTCGCTGCGCTAGAACGCATTCGCGGCGCGGCAGATGATGCCCTCAATGGTGGAGTCGCTCTTATTGGTGAACTCAATACCACTCCTGAACTTCTGGCGGTTACCGATACCACCATCAAAGCAGTAGCAGACGGCGCCGTGCGCTACGCCGGTTCTGTTGCGAAGTTGTTGGGATAGGAGATAGAGATGCAAACAGCAGCAGTAGTAACTCTCATACTTGGGACGCTCATCATTGCAGCAGCAGCCCTAGGTCTCACTCGGGTGATCTTCCACTTGCGTGCGGTAGCTAAGACTCTCGATGCACTTGATGGCGGAGTGCAAGTCATTGTGGCAAAGACCAGCACGGTTCCAACGGTACTTCCGTCGGTCAATGCGAGTCTCAAGCCTGTCCGCGATTTCTGCGAAGCGATTTAGGGAGAGGGCATCATGAATCTCGCATCTGAATCCACCACTGGTTGGACGATTGGTTATGCAATAGGCATTGTCGTTGTATTAGTCGTCGTAGCTCTCGTAGTTCCTATCTTGTTACTCGCCAAGAAAATTGGCGGACAAGCAAGGAGCATCAATACTGGTCTCGAGGGTGCGGTTCATAACACCGCATCTCTTGCCGATTTGAATACAACTATCGAAGCAGCGACCGTGATCATCGCGGGCCTTCGCCGCGGACGAAATAAGTTAGGTGGTTGATCATGACTAATGGTTTAACTTCAACTCAAGAGCAACTCTGGTGGGGCGCGATCATCGCTGGATTTGTCGTGGTGTTAGCGGTCGCTGCGCTACTCACCATCCTTGTGCTCCTGGTTCGCACCATTGATCAACGCGTCACCCAGATCAAGGCTACTTTGGTGCAAGCCGAAGCAAATACCTCCGATGCCTCGCTCATCCAAACAGTGGGTGAAGGAGTAGATGGCGTGCTCGCAGAGGGTCTTGAACATCACCTCTTCCTCGGTCGTGTACTAGATAAGGTGCGCTCATGAATACCTTGATCCTGCTTACGGTAATCGACATTGTGCTGCTCATCGCGGGACTTGCTATCTACCTCTTTATCGTTGGCGCACAATTGACGAAAGTAGCTGGCAAATTAGAAGAGGCGGCAGATCTTGTCTGGAAGGTAAAGCAGAACGCCGAACCTATTGAATCTGGCGTAGAGCGCATCAACCGCACTGGAGGTGTAGTTGCCGGAGCTTTGCCGCTCTTGTACGGCATGGCTGAGGGGATTGTGGTGGGGGCTACTTACCAGCCAGATACCGAAGAACGTCCGCCAGCTCGCCCTGCTATGGGAACTCGTCGCTCACGCCAACTCGATGGAGTCGGATTTAAGTAGGCAACTCCTCTCACCAGTGTGATGGGCAGGTCGATCCTTTGAACCTGGCGCTAGCGTGATTAGGCGTTGGGATCTCTATCAGTGGTCAGTGGCCCGGTGGTGGTAGCCGAATACTCTCCGATCCACTCAGTTTTCCACGCCTGGTCGTACTTCTCTTCGTTACATGTAGGGCGATAGACGGCCATTAATTCTCGAGCGATCTGTTCTCGGTGGGATGGCAAGCCACCAGGCACTTCGTAGATGCAAATATGGAGGTTCCACTTGCTTCCGGCTCTCTTTACCCAAGAAGGGGCATGCCGGTGTTTGAGGGGGAAACCTTCCTTGGATAAATCATCTCCATGACCGACATAGATGACGGCGAACTCTTGCGGTTTCTTTTCAGGATCCGGTCGACACATGATTGCGTAGACTGCAGGCAGTTGTGGCGCGGTCCAGCCGGTAAGAATACGCGGTCCCTCAAAAGGGTAGCCAGCCAGACTTCCGAGACGTATCACTCGTCGTCTTCCTCAAGATCATCGCTTTCACTAATTGTTTCTGCCTTTGTTACTGGCCACGACGGGAGTTGGGCGGTTGCTGCAGCGGAAGTAAAGAGCTCAATAGCTCTATCCACCGCTAGATCAGAATTCTCTGCCTCAACAATGATCTGAGCACCGTATGACATCGCCCCCACCCCACTGGCGATCCCGCTGTGGATCGCCACCGCGTCGGCGAGTGCCACGACCTCTTCTATGGTGACTTCGCGATCCCCTTCGGCAAGAACTGAAACACTGAACTTCATGGCATCTTCCTATCGCAATTTTTCATCTGAGGGCGGTTAAAGTTGTACTGAATTCTTCAAGGCTTTTCAAATTATGTCCAGAAACAATTTCAT
>WLIL01000149.1 GCA_009702245.1 Actinomycetota bacterium | reverse complement strand
TGAGCGCACCAAAGATCATGGCCGGGACTCGTTAAAGTTTCGTGCATTGGCCAAGGATTAGTTCTTTGGGATCTCTCCGCATTTGGTCGGCGCTGGCGCTGTCATCGCTTTCGATCATGGGTTGTTCGACTGCAGGGATGCCTCGGGAAGAAGCCAGCCCCTCCGCTTCCGCTTCGGTAAGCGCTGACCCAGCTCCGGATGCGACTGCTCCTAGGATTTTTGTTGTTGATTGTATGGAGTATGTAGAGGCTCCGAAGGAATTGCAGTTGTACTGCGCCGATGGAGGCCACCAGCTTTCGAAGATTATGTGGGTTTCGTGGTCTGCGGAATCAACATTTGGTTTGGCAACTTCCACAAAAAACACGTGTGATCCGGATTGCGCGAGCGGAAATTACGATATCCGCACGGCAAGCGTGTTGTTGTCTGAGCCCATTGAGACATCCGACGGTCGCATGGTCTTCACGAGAATTGCATTGAAATATGACAAGCCGCTGAGTGACGGGCAATCTGAGGAGTACCTGGATCTGTCTACCGAACTTATGCCCTAATAATGTCCTGGGTTTACCCTACGAACTATGGAGAAGTGCGCGATAAGTACCATAATTGATTCATGGAGCAACTGCGGGTAGTTCTCGTCGAGGACGACGACTTCACTCGTGGGCTCCTCAGTACTTCCCTCGCTGCGCAAGGACTGATAATCATCGGATCTGCTGCGAATGCGAGTGACGGACTCAAGCTTATTTTGGATCTCCTTCCCGACGTTGTACTCCTAGACCTCAATCTTGGTAAAGGTCCGAATGGATTAGATCTTGCAGCCACGGTGAGGCAGCGCGCCCCACAGGTCGGAATAGTGATGTTGACCAGCATCGAAGACCCACGATTACTCGGACCGAATCTTTCGCAGGCGCCCGCAGGGGTTGAATTCTTGATCAAGCGTGAGATGGGCGATATTAACAAAGTTGTGGCGGCACTCGAAAATGCGAAGCGGGCTGCTGCGGTTCCGCTGGGCAATCGCGCCCGCACTGCCGGCGTCCCACGTGTAAAGGAATTCACCGATTCTCAAATTGAGACGATGCGACTCGTTTCACTCGGGCATACCAACAGTCAGATTGCTTCGCGCCGTGTGGTGAGTGAAAAGTCGGTTGAGCAGATGATCTCTCGAATCTTCAGCCAAATGAGCCTGCCAGCCATTCCAGAAGGCCAGAATCAACGCGTTTCCATCTCGCGTCTTTACTACCGCCTCATGGGAGGCACGCCTTCGCATGACGCCGACTGAGACTCGTATTCTCGATGCGATAGGCGGACGCCGGGCCATTATGGTCTGGCCCGCAATCCTCCTCCTGCCAATCACCATCTTCTCTGTCGTAGGACAGCGCGCAGATTTTTCCGATTCACAAGACGTGAGTCGATGGATTTGGGCATCAACGCTGGGAACTATTGGTGCGGCCGTGGTCCTGCTCACCGCCAAGTTCACCTACTTTAGGAAGAGCCACTTACTCCCACGCTCTTACCAGAGCATTATCATCACGGGTGTTTTAGTCGGCGCGGTGAAGGGGTTTGGGACTGGATATGCGAGCTTCCGCCTCGATTTAATTGGCGACTTGCATATTGCATCTGAAATTGTGGGTCGCACGATCTCATCAGCAATCATTGGTGCTTTCTCACTTTTTATCACTTCATTGGTTTTCACGATGCGTGATCGTTATCAAATTGAACGCCGGAAACTTATCCTCGAAAAGTTGGCACTTGAAAGCGGCGAGCGGCGAGAGAAGGAGATGCTCGACAACCTGGGGGCGTTCCTAGGCGTGAGCGGTGCGGCAACTTTTACGGCGGAAATCGAGCAAATCAAAACAGAGCTCGCTTCGCTCCAAGCTACCAAAGGGAGGGAAGAGTGGAAGCGCATCTCTGAGCGCATCGAGAGAGTCGCACGCGACTACTTCCGACCACTGAGCCATTCGCTCTGGGCGCAGAATGATTTGGAGATTCCCCGCGTCTCGGTCGCGGAGGTTTTTGGTCGAGCATTCCGACTTGATCCTTTCCATCCATGGGTGGGGACGATTCTCACTGTGCTGCCAACACTCCTGCTTAATATCGTTGATCTTGGCACGCGGATCTATGAAGTGCTTGTTGTAGGAGTTACCACATTTTTTGCTATTAAGGCAGCAAACAAAATTCAAGGCCGCTTTACACGATATAGGGGAAGGGTTGCAGGCTTTCTTGTCGTCGGGATCTCCTTCTTCGAAGCACTTATTGTGTTAACAATTTCTACTACCTCTTGGCCAGAGACTCGTGCTGCGATAATCAATATCCTTATCTGGATTCCGTTGGTGACTGTTGTTGCCTCAATAATTCGAGTCGCACTCGCTGTTCAAGATGATCTCAATCGTGAACTTCGTGAATCTATTGATATTGCGAGACTTGAAGCGATCTCAAATACACATCGAAGATCCCTCCTCAGTCGCGAGTTAGCGCAATATGTTCATGGCGGAATTCAATCCCAATTACTTACGCTCTCTGCAATCTTGAGCTCAGCCCAAGAGTCGGGGGACCAAGAGCGGGTGGATAGCGCGATATCCGCGGCTCTCGCCGTTCTCAATAATCCTCCTCAGGAGAGAGAGGGTATTTCGACATCGCTTCACGAGAGCGTAGAAGTGGTAGCCCTTCGGTGGCGAGACTTTCTCTCGATTGAGTTGTCTCTTTTTGGTGATGATTTAGTGGAGCCTAAGGTTGCGGTGATCGCGCAGGCCGTTGAAGAAGGAATAACTAATTCATTTCGACATGGTAAGGCGACACATATAACGATATTGATCGAGCGAAAAACATCTTCACTGTTGATTTCAATTATCGATAACGGTGTTGGTCCCAGCGGTGGAATATTTGGGATTGGGAGCCAAACATTCGATTTGCTTAGTGGAGGAAATTGGTCCTTGAGCGCAAATGCGAGCGCTCCCGGCTCGACATTGACCTTGAATGTAACTCTTACTTCGTAGGTGGCAAAAATCTTTGCTCTGGAAGTGAGTTAGCTCCATCGATAACAATCATCTGCCCAGTGACATACGCCGCCCCAGGAGTACATAACCACGCAACCGCACTTGCCATTTCATCTGGAGTGCCAGCTCGTCCTAATGGTGTCGCTGCGCTATGGAGCGCCTCTGATGGAGTTTGCGACTCCGTGGCCACCCATCCAGGAGCGATTGCGTTCACAGTTATCGCATTGGACGCCTCATCGAGGGCAAGTCCGCGCACCAGTCCAATCATTGCTGCCTTCGCCGATGCGTATGCGACGTCGTTTCGGATAGCCATGAGTGGACCTGTTGCACTTGAAACCATCACGATGCGACCCCAGGGATTTTTGCGCAGGTGGGGGAGTGCGGCTTTGGTGACTAGAAAAGCTGAATCTAAGTTTCGAGCAAACGACTTGCGCCAGATCGCGAGAGAGGTATCGTCGATTGAGGCAAATTCACCTTGCGAAGAATCAACCACGCTAGTCATTCCTGCATTATTAATTACTCCGTCTAGGCCACCTAGCGATTTCACGGCAGCTCTGATCAACTCAGCGACTTCTTGTTCATCTGTGAGATCAGCGGTAGCGCCGACAGAATTTAATTCACCTGCGCGCTCATGTACCCGATCAGAGAGAGACGTGAGGAAGACTTTTGCGCCCAGAGATTGAAGCGCGCGCGCTGAGGCAAATCCGATTCCATGAGCAGAGCCGGTGCCAGTGACTAAGAATCGCTTGCCCGTCAGATCAAACATGCAAGTAGCGTATCTCAAGTAGAAAGACGGAGGCCGGCCCTTAGCCTGTCAACGAAGTAAGGGCTGCGACGCCAAGAATGATGAGCAGAATGCCGCTTATCTGCATCTTGCCCAGGCGTTCTTTGAAAATGAAGAAAGCCAGGATGGCAGCGATGGGCGCAAATTGTGAAGCGACCACGGAAGTAATAGCAATGGAATAGCCAGCTCC
>WLIL01000148.1 GCA_009702245.1 Actinomycetota bacterium | reverse complement strand
TGTTCGCGTTGCTGTGCAAGCACTCGCCGCGGTCTTTGGTGGTACTCAGAGTCTTCATACGAATTCTTTTGATGAAGCGATCGCACTTCCCACCGAGAAGGCTGCCAGGCTCGCACTGCGTACCCAGCAAGTAATCGCTTTTGAAACAGACGTGACGAAGACGGTTGATCCGTTTGCGGGTTCTTATGCCGTCGAATCTCTCACTGATGGGCTTGAGGATGAAGTACTACGCCTCATGGCGAAGATTGAAGAGATGGGTGGCGCTGCAGCGGCCATCGAGAAGAGTTTTCAGAAGAGCGAAATTGAACGCAGTGCCTACGAGGTTACCCGTGAGATTGATCGTGGAGATCGCGTGGTTGTGGGAGTCAACAAATTCCAGATCAGTGAAGAAGAGCCTTATACGCCGCTACGAGTCGACCCTACGATCGGTGCAACTCAGTGCGACAAGCTCAAGTCATTGCGAGCCACAAGAGATAGCGCTGCAGTCGATGCGGCACTCGCCGCGATCAAGAGTGCTGCAGCAGACATCGACGAAAACTTGCTCCCTCCGATGAAGTTGGCCCTCATGTTAGGCGCCACCGTCGGTGAAGTTGCCGATCAACTTCGCGCGGTGTGGGGCGTTTACCGCCCCAGCGAGAACTTCTAGTCCTTCGCCTAGTGCCTTAGGCTCTCCCTATGGCTCCTATCGGGATTATTGCTGGCACCGGCTTCTACTCGCTCCCGGCACTTGAGGGTTCGAATGCTCGCAAAGTGAGCACGCCCTATGGAGATGCCCTACTGACAAGCGGAAGCTGGAATGGTGTTGAGATTGAATTTGTTACTCGCCACGGGGCCGACCATTCAATTCCACCGAGCAAGGTGAATTACCGAGCCAATATTTCCGCGCTGAAAGAATTAGGCGTCCAGAAAGTGATTGCGGTGAATGTGGTGGGCGGCATTGATCCGACGCTCGTCGCCGGAGACCTCTCGCTGGTTAATGACTTCATCGACTTCACTTCTGGGCGCGAAAGTACTTTCTTTGATGGCGTTCAACTCGGAGGCGTGCAACATGTTGATGTCACAGATGCGTATGACGCAGAGATGCGCGGTGCACTATCAGCTTCTGCGTCGAGAGCTGGCATTGCACTTCGAGAGCGCGGAGTTTACGCCGGCTTTAATGGTCCACGTTTTGAGACCCCAGCTGAGATTCGTCTGGCAGCACTTGCGGGCGCCACTGTGGTCGGTATGACTGGCTGTCCTGAAGTAACGCTCGCCAAGGAGGCGGGGCTGCGCTATGCGTCGATCGCACTGATTGTGAATCCTGCCGCCGGAGTGAGTGATCAACCCATCACCATGGAAGAGATCAATGCATCGCTGGCCTCTGCGAGCCAGAAAGTCATCACAATTATTGATGGCGCGATCGGCGCCATCTGATGCGTTCCATCCTCATTAAGAACGCAAAGTACGTAGTAACTAGCAACTCCGAAAATGAGATTCTAGAAAATGCCACGATCCTCATACGCGATGGTGTGATTTCTGGAATTAATCCAACTAGTGAGCACGAAGGCGTTGAAGTTTTTGATGCAAGAGGGCATCTGATCATGCCCGGGTTGATCAATTCGCATACCCATCTAGCGATGTCCTTATTGCGGGGGTGGGCGGAAGGCGTTGATCTGCAAGGTTTCCTCGAACGTGTCTGGGCGGCCGAAGGCGCCATCATGGATCCAGAGACGTGCGCTCTTGGAACAGAACTGGCTGCCGGGGAAGCGCTGCTCGGTGGCACCACCACTGCTCTAGATATGTACTTCCATCCCACCGCTACCCATCGCGCAGCTGCGCAGGTGGGACTTCGACACATCGCTGGGCCGATCTTCTTAGATTTTGAAGGAATCGATGGATTGAAGTGGCCTGATCGAATTGCACTTGCAAAGAATTGGCCGGCATCAGCAGCCGAAATCGGTGGGCCACATATTCCGCTCTACTTCATGCCTCACAGCACATATACGGATTCGCCCGAGCATCTTGCAGAGGTAGCCGAGCTCGGCAAAGAAATGGGAGCCCGCGTACATCTCCATGTCTCCGAAACTCTGATGGAAAATGAAGATGTGCACACGCGCTTTGGAAAGACACCCACTGAAGTACTCCGTGACACCAAGATCCTTGACCTCCCCACCGTGTACGGTCACGGCGTCCACCTCAGTGATTCGGATATTGAAATTTCACTCGCTAAAAGTGCGAGCGTTGCGCATTGCCCCGGAAGTAACTTGAAATTAAATAGTGGTGTCGCCGATATCACGAAGTACAAAGCTGCGGGTCTCAAGGTGGGGCTCGGGACAGATGGCTGCTCTTCGAGTAATGACCTCGACATGTGGGCAGTGATTCGCCTCGCAGCTCACTTAGTTTCGCTCAATCATGGAGCTAAAGCTGTAGATGCAGCCTCGATTATTCGTTCAGCAACCATTGAGAGCGCCGAAGCTCTCGGGTTAGGTGATCGAGTTGGCAGCGTCGAAGTCGGCAAGGAAGCCGACTTGATAGCTGTTGATCTCTCGGCTCTCCATCTCATGCCTATTCACGATGTGATGGCGTTGCTTGTATATGCCGTCGGGCGTTCCGATGTGAGTGATGTGTGGGTTGCCGGAGATCGCGTTGTTCGCGACCGCGTTCTTACCCACGTAGATAGCTTGAGTCTGAGTACTCGCGTTGCAGAACGTGTAAAAGCATTGGATTCGCTCAAATGACCGCCCTTAATCTAGATGGCCTATCAGCAGAGCAAGTAATCGAACGCTTCGCGTTGTTGCCGCTAGAGGGCGAAGGCGGTTACTTCTCGCTCGTGCAACGTGACGAACATGGAAACGCGATCTACTTCCTGATGACTCCGGGACAGTTCTCTGCTTGGCATCGTCTCAAAGAGCGCGAAACTTGGGTGCTCATCGGCGGCGATCCACTTGCGCTCCACATTAACGATGAGCAGTACGAAAGGATAGAACTATCGCGTTCGGGAGAACTATCCGCGAGCGTGGCACCGGGGGAGTGGATGGCGGCCGAGACTCTTGGCGAGTGGTCGCTTGTGCTTTGTTATCTTGCACCGCCCTTCTCTGTCATGGAGCTCGCGTCTTCGGCGCTCGTAGATGCTTGGCGAGAACACGTCCCTGAACTGCCTCGTCTCGTGCACGAGTAGAGTGCGGTTATGACGAATTCATTTGCTGGACGCACGATTCTTATCACGGGTGCAGGGCGAAATATCGGTGCCCATCTTGTGTCACATTTCGTTACTCAAGGTGCTTTTGTCATTGCAGCCACCAAGTCAACCGCAGTGCAGGTAGGGGAGAACGTCGCACAAATTGATGTTGATCTTTCCGAAGTGGGTGCCGGTGTGCGATTGATGTCGGACGCGCTTGCTCTTCGCCCATCGATCGATTACGTCATTAACAATGCTGCGCGTCAGGATGTTGCCCTCCTTTCTCATGAGGAACCAGAACACATTGCTGATCTCTTTCAAGTCAACGTGGGAGCGATCGCCGAAATCTTGGCAACCATTGCTCGCGGCGGAACTGGTGTGGAATCCGTTTTGAATATCACCTCTATCGAGGCCCTGCGCCCCCGCCCCGGTCATGCCATCTACGGGGCCACTAAAGCTGCCCTCGATGCACTCACTCGATCCGCCGCAGCGGAGTTGGCTCCGAACTGCCGGGTCAATGGACTCCGCTTAGGACTTATTGAGAGCCCTGGGATTGCTGAAGCCTGGCCTGAAGGGGTGGGTTCCTGGGGCGCCCATGCCCCACTGAAGCGCATGGGTCAGCAGAGAGACATCAGTGAGGCGATCGAGTATTTACTACCTGCTACCTGGGCGACCGGGTCAATCTTGGATCTGGATGGCGGCATCGGAGCAGTTGCTCCTTGGTAACTGTTGGTCGGGAGCGGGCTCCTGTGATCAATCTGCTTTCAGCTTACATGTAGTGTTACGGCGAAACATTCCGCATCAATACT
>WLIL01000147.1 GCA_009702245.1 Actinomycetota bacterium | reverse complement strand
CGCCTTGCGGCGATCGCCAAATCCTGGAGCCTTGATGGCTACTGCGGTGAAGAGACCGCGCATCTTGTTCACTACAAGAGTGGAAAGTGCTTCGCCTTCTACATCTTCAGCAATGATGACAAGTGGCTTACCGCCTTGGGCGACCTTTTCCATGATGGGAAGAAGTTCGCTGAGTGAAGAAATCTTTGACTGAGTGATGAGCACATAAGCATCTTCGAGGATGGCTTCCATACGCTCTTGGTCAGTCACGAAGTAGGGCGAGATATAACCCTTATCGAATTGCATACCTTCAGTAAATTCGAGTTCCAAGCCAGTGGTGTTTGACTCTTCGACCGTGATGACGCCATCCTTGCCGACCTTATCCATGGCCTCAGCAATGAGATCACCGATAGCAGGATCTTGCGCCGAGATGGTAGCAACGTTAGCGATCTGCGACTTGTCTTTTACTGGAATTGCGGTGGCTGCAAGCTTCTCTACGAGAGCAATAACAGCGGCTTCGATGCCCTTCTTGATTGCCATGGGTTGTGCACCGGCAGCGAGATTGCGAAGACCCTCGTGGATCATGGCTTGGGCAAGCACGGTGGCTGTCGTGGTGCCGTCACCGGCGACATCGTTGGTCTTAGTGGCAACTTCCTTGACGAGTTGTGCGCCAAGGTTTTCACCGGCGTGCTCCAACTCGATTTCGCGAGCGATGGTGACACCATCGTTAGTAATGGTAGGTGCGCCAAACTTCTTATCGATGACGACATTGCGACCCTTAGGTCCAAGCGTCACCTTTACTGCGTTAGCGAGAGCGTCGACTCCACGCTCCATCGCACGACGAGCATTTTCATCAAAACTGAGTGTCTTAGACATGTTCTCTCTTCTTCAAGGTAGCTATTCGTGAACTTGCGAACTTCTCTACTTCAGCAAAAAAAATATGGGAGGAGAAGGTGCTCGCGGCCTCCGCTAGCGAAGGCCGCGAGCTGCCAAATTACTTCTCGATGACCGCGAGGATGTCGCGGGCGGAGAGAATGAGGTACTCCTCGTTGTTGTACTTCACTTCGGTCCCGCCGTACTTGCTGTAAATGACGACATCGCCGACCTTTACATCAAGCGGAACACGGTTTCCATCTTCAAATCGACCCGGGCCAACTGCAATAACAGAACCCTCTTGAGGCTTCTCTTTTGCAGTATCTGGGATCACGAGGCCAGATGCCGTGGTCTGCTCAGCTGCGCTGGCTTTAACCACGATCCGGTCTTCAAGCGGCTTAATAGCGGTCACTTTGACCTTTCCCCTTTACTTTCGTCGTTGGTCTGCTGCCAACAGCGCCGACGCCGTCGCGGGGGTCGTAGACGCTTACTTTTGGCAGACTCGGGGTGAGAGTGCTAGCCCAACTTTACGAGTGGGTTAGCACTTGGTCAAACCGAGTGCCAGTCCATCAAGCAGGAGGCGGGGCAAGCGCTCAGGCCAGGGTGACCTGGGCGACTGGGAGGGCAGATCTCGCCTCAAAGCCCGGCCGTGAAGGCGTAGACCCTGCACTCACCAGCAGGGAACCGAGGGCGGCCACCATGGCGCCGTTATCCGTACAGAGGCCAGGACGCGGGATACGGACGGCGACGCCCACCTTGCTGGCCCGCTCCTCGGCCAGGAGACGTAGGCGAGAATTGGCCGCCACCCCGCCACCAATGATGAGGTGCTCGATTCCTTCGGACTTGGCAGCAGATAACGCCTTAGTCAGTAAGACATCAACGACAGCTTCTTGGAAAGAAGCGGCCACGTCGGCCACGTGAAAATTCGGATGATCGTGCAGATAACGCGCAACTGCACTCTTTAATCCAGAGAACGAGAAATCAAAAGCGTGATCTTCTTGATCCCTGGATTGTGTGAAACCTCGTGGAAAATCGATCGCTCTTGCATTTCCACTCTGCGCTTCGCGATCGATCGCTGGCCCGCCTGGGAAACCAAGACCAAGAATGCGCGCCACTTTGTCGAACGCCTCACCGGCAGCATCATCCATGGTGGCGCCAAGCGAAGTGATGTGAGAGCTCACATCGTCCACCCGTAAGAGCGAGGTATGTCCACCACTCACTAGGAGCGCAATTGCAGGAGATGGAAGTGCACCGTGCTCTAAGACATCAACGCTCACGTGTGCTGCTAAATGATTAACTGCGTAGAGCGGCTTATCAAGTGCAAATGCCAATCCTGCGGCAGCGCTCGTTCCCACCAAGAGCGCACCGACCAATCCTGGTCCAGCAGTTACCGCGATTGCATCGAGATCGGCGAGTGAGACCTTCGCATCTTTGCAAGCTCGCTCGATTCCAGGAACCATCGCTTCTAGATGTGCCCGTGAGGCCACTTCTGGCACTACTCCCCCGAATCGGGCATGTTCATCAACGCTGGAAGCGATCGCATCGGCTAGCAAAGTAGTGCCGCGCACTATTCCTACTGCTGTTTCATCGCAGGAAGTTTCGATTCCGAGAACTAACGGTTCATTCTTCATCGCGTGAGCCACGCCTTCAATAGATGAGAAGGTGCGGCCATAATGATCGCGTGAATTCCTGGCGCGTAATAATTCTTCCGGCGCGAAATTTCCTCGAAGCCTGCGCTCTGATAAAGACCAATCGCTGATGCATTATCTTCGCGTACTTCGAGGAGCACGTCGGGTGCTTCGCGTCGGAGTGCCTCTATCACGAGGAGTTTAAGAAGCGCCTTGCCGATTCCCTTGCCTTGCTCGCTCTTCACCACTGTCATGGTTTGAATATCGGCCACTTCTCCTGCTAGCGGCGAGAAGAGTCCGGCATATCCAATAATTTCGTCACTTTCGGCGACTACGTAATAACGAGTATCAGGAATGCCATCGAATTCGGAGTCGAAAATATCTAAGCTCCAGGCATCAATAGGGTAGAGCTCTGCCTCGATTGAGAAGAGTGTTGGCAGATCTTCGCGCGTAGCGGCCCGGTAGGAAATCATGCGAGCACCGGCGGTGTGGCATCCGGTCGGCGCATGTACATGGGCGCATGGTCAGTCAGCGCAAACTCCGAAGCGCGCGCGCCCAACAGACCCATGCTGGGGAAGGGTGGATCCAAGAGATATGGAAAGAGTTCCCCATAAATTTCTACCGCGTCCCCCGCGGTGGGTAGCCAACGCTCTTCATCGGTGAGATCACCCGGTTTGAGAACACGTAACTCACCTAAACGTTTCCCGGCCGCCGAGTAGCGCGCCCAATAGACCTCTTTGCGTCTAGCGTCAGTAGCCACCGCAAATTCTTGATTGCATGAAACCTCTGCAGCAATGACATCTAACGTGCAGACCGATATCACTGGCACTCCGAGAGCGAATGCAAAGCTCTGTGCAAAAGAAATACCCACTCGTAACCCAGTAAAAGGACCCGGGCCCACTCCAACAGCCACTGAAGAGATGGTCGCACGATCCACGCCTTGCAGAAGTTGGGATGCTAATCGAGAGAGTGCTTCTCCGTGTGCAGTTGCGCCCTCTTCATATAGCTCACCGATCACATTTTGAGATGAGGCGAGGGCGATGCCCGTACGTCGCGTGGCAGTATCGATGGCGAGCGTGAGTGACATTAGCTGCGCCAATCTAAAGTCACTTCGCGCTCTTCTGGCGAAGTGATGGCGATATTAACGACCAGGCGCACTTCGTCGAAAAAGGTTTCGTCTCCCCACTCCACCACAACGACGCCTGTGGTGAGATCGGCTTCCAAATCAAGATCCCCTACTTCTGCGCGCATGTTGGAGTGATCGAGCAATCGATAGAGATCTACATGAGTGAGTGGGATTGGGCCTAGGTGTCGGCGGGCAATCACAAATGTGGGTGAAGAGATCTGTTCAATAATGCCCAGCCCCACGCCAAAGCCACGCACTAACGCAGTCTTTCCAGCAGCTAACTCGCCGCGAAGAATCACTAACTCGCCCGCGGAGAGACGTGCCGCAATCGCCGCACCGAGTTCTTCCATCTCGGTGACTGTGGTGATCT
>WLIL01000146.1 GCA_009702245.1 Actinomycetota bacterium | reverse complement strand
TGTCGCAAGGTATGGGTACGTCGCCGGTTCGGTGTCGAACCGATATTAAAACGGTGCCGAGGCCAGGTAGCTCAGTTGGTACGAGCGCGCGACTGAAAATCGTGAGGTCGACGGTTCGATCCCGTCCCTGGCCACCAAATGTTTTGTCGCACCAAAGTTATTTTTACTCTTCAATGCATCAGAGGCGTGGATTACTTAGGGTCATGAGATTTTAAAGCAAATTTCTCACTAGCTTCGTGCCGATTACTGACGTTGAGATTGCGATAGATCTTTACCGTCTCTTGCCGGATAAGTGATTCAGAAAAGCCAAGACGTTGTGCCATCACCGCATTAGTAAGCCCTTGCGCCATCATTTCAAGAATTTTCTGCTGGCGCTCGGTGAGTTCAACAGGCCGCCCCCCTATGCGTTTCGGCGATATCTTGCGACGGCTATCGTCCATCGCAAAGACGACGCATGACGCTAAAGAACGAAGAAATGGCAAGAAACTTTCATCTGCCGGAATTTCTCCTGCAAAAACTATTCCCAGCACACCGATGGGGACTCCCCCTTTAAGGATGGGCACGTCAATAATTGAGCGTCCGATTCGGGAGCTACGTCGGTCGACGAGATCCTTATAGACCTCCGTGATGTGCTCTTCGTTAGCAATCACGATGGAGCCGCTTCGGGCGGCATCAGCCATTGGGACTCGATCCATGATGTTTATTTCTGTCCAGCCGGCCGAGTTTTCAAACTGAAAACCAAAATAAGCGATTTCACGAAAGACGCCATCGCGATCTATCAGCGCGATAAAAGCCCGTTCTGCACTCCACGGTTGCAGAGTGCGTGCCGCCACGAAATGGATCAGATCATCGAGAGAGGGGCGTTTGATTTCTAGATACTCATTGAGCTGAGACACCAGATCGAGATAGCGCGTGGAATCTTGCTCACTACTTCTTTCTTGATTCAAAATATCCCCCCAAACGACATTGGGCTCCTCTCACCAGCTCGAAAAGACCCTTATGACCTGGTGATATGCCCTCTTCCTGTCTGGACATTTGACCACACCTGTCCGGACATTGTCACTAGAGAATTACATTCTCTAGTGCCTGGTCCTTCGAGAGGCGGATGAGTTGATGCTCCACCATCTCTTTCCCACGGCTCTCAGAGAGATCGGCTTGGCCGCCAATATGTGGGGTAATGATCAAATTGGGTGACTTCCAGAGTGGATGGCCGGCCGGTAGCGGCTCCGGATCCACCACGTCAACGGCGGCATGAATGCGACGAGTAGAGAGCTCCTCAACCAAAGCTGAGGTATCAACCACTGCCCCCCGCGCGATATTTACCAAGAGCGCCCCATCTTTCATCGCCGAAAAACGCTTAGCATTGAAGAAATGAAGACTCTCGGAATTGAGCGGCATCAGTAGGAAGATCACATCGAAGCTGGGCAGATGCGCATCAAAATCAGCGACCGGAAGAGAACCAAGTTTTCCCGAGCGAGAGAATGAAACGACTTCAACATCTAGGGGAGCCAAGTAAGTCTCTAGTGTGCGGGCAATGGATCCGTATCCCACTATCGCGGCTCTGGAGCCCCCAAGAGTGGAGTAACGGTGATGTTGCCACTCACCGGCTGCTTGCGCCGCACTCGTTTCCACAAAGCCACGTCTTGATGCAATCGCAAGCCCGAGCGCCAATTCAGCAGTTGCTGGATTGTGCACTCCACGTGCGTTGCAGAGCGTCATTCCTGGTCGCACAAATTCCAGAGCATCGTCATATCCAGCATTGAGCATTTGTAAGATTTGGAGATGGGGCATTTTCAACGAGTGGAGTAGCGCAGGTCGGAAGCCTGCATACGTGGGTACGTAGAAAGTTATTTTGCTTAAGTCATCGGTTTCTAATGAGCAGTTACTGGGCGAGAGTCGGGTGAATCCTGAAGGTACTTTCAAATCCTCCCACTGAGACCAGACAGTATGGAGCATTTAAATTACTCGCCTTTCGTAGCAAAAATTATTTGGTTAGCTCTTTAGTACACCATAAACATTAATGGCATCGATGTCGGTATTTACCGTATTCGCTCCGGTAGCACCGGTGAACCCAAAGTAGACACCGCTACTGAGATCAGTCATGCCGATTGCTGAGAGGAGACCTGAGGCCGTGGGTGTGGTGCTAAATGTTGAAGTCGCTGAGATATAGACGCGATATCCGCGAGTGGCAGCTGAAACGGTGCTTGGGTCAATCACCACTCGCATGTAGTAGCTCGCGTTATAAGGATTTGTGATGGAGACCGCCGAAAGAGTGGGCAGCACACCGTTCACTCCGGTGGCTCCATAGACCCGGAGTTGGGGTGAGCCATTGAGAACCACGCCGACGCCGAGGAGTGCGCCCTTTACTTGGCCCGCTGCCCCATCACCGTTGTAAGCAAGGTAGCCGCCGCCACCACCGAGCCATGTGCCCCTTGTCGCTGGCGCACTTGCTAGGTCGGCATTGGCTGGGTTTGCGAGGAAGAAGGTGAAGCCATCACCAGGAATTGCGCTTCCGGTGTTGAAATTAAATCGGAACTGCACATCGAGACCCTTAGTGGTATCGAATGCGGTTTTGTTGATGGCGCCACCGCGTCCGCCGGCACTTGAAGTGATGCGGAGCTTATTAGCGACTACTGCGGGTTGCCATGTGGAAGCCGTGCTGGATTCACCGGCAAGCAACCAATTCGACGTACTAGTGATGGTAGCCAAGGTAAGTACAAGTGGTGCAGGAGTGGAGGCGAGAGGAGAAGTCGCGGCGCCAATGGTGTTTGCCGTGCCATTAAAAATTGGGGTGACGCGGAATTGATAGGTCGTAAGTTCGCTCAGCCCGGTGATAGTAATGGCAGGCGATGTTGAAGCGGAGCGCGTGAAGGTCTTCCAATCACCAGCAGAGGTCGCGTACTCCACCTGGTAATCACTGACACCCGTCATGTTGAGTGGCGCTGTCCAGGTAACCGCCATCGAGGTTGCAGAACCCGCGATAGAGGTAGCGACCACATTGCTCACGGTCGGGGTGATCACAAAAGTGCTGGGAGCAGAGACCGCTACTCGACCGCTGGTATCGCGAGTGAAGAGGAGCATCGTGTACGTGCCGTTTGCAAAGGCGGTGGTATCAATGTTGAAAGAGACCGCTCCGGCTGGTGGAGTCCACACATAATCTGCAGTGCCAGCTACATCGAAGGTAAGTTCTGAAGTTCCATAACCGTTGTAGTAACAGTTATACGCACCGGTGGGGCAGACCCGTGAATATGAACCAGCGCCGAATCCTGTGCCGCCAGTAATACGCACACCCACCTTATTGATGGTGGCAGTTCCGGAGGAGTCAGCACGAGCCGTACCAGTGAATGTTCCAATGCCCTTTACTACTCCGCCACTGGCCGGTGAAGTAACGGCCGCAGTGGGAGCGCCATTAGAGGTCGTGAAAGTATTTGGTGTGGAAGCTGCCACGCGACCACTGCTATCACGTGTGAAGAAAGTGATGGTGTACGTGCCGTTTGCCCACGCCGTGGTGTCGATAGCAAACGAAACTGCTGCCGATGATGGAGTCCACACATAGTCGGCAACACCCACTGTCCCAAAAGTGAGCTCAGAGGTGCCATAACCGTTGTAGTAACAGTTGTATGCGCCCGACGGACAGACACGTGCGTAAGAGCCTGCGCTAAAACCAGTACCGCCAGTGACCTTCACACCCACCTTGTTGATGGTGGCGCTGCCGCTGGCAGCTGCCCGCGCGGTACCCGTGACGTTAACGATGCCATTCTGGGTGGTGCTAGTAGCCGGAGTTGTGATCGATGTGGTGGGGCCAGCATTGTCGGTAACAAATAATTTAGATTCCGAGATAGCCATCCGACCGCTCGAATCTCTGGTGAAGAGCGTCACTGTGTAGGTGTCATTAGCCCACGTTGTGGTGTCGATAGCGAAGGAGAAGTTTCCGCTAGGTGGGGTCCACACGTAGTCGGCAGCGCCTAAGGTTCCGAAGGTAAGTTCGCTCGTCCCATAACCGTTGTAGTAACAGTTATATCCACCTGTCGGGCAGACACGTGCATAGG
>WLIL01000145.1 GCA_009702245.1 Actinomycetota bacterium | reverse complement strand
CTTGGGTCGCGCTCGCCGCGTCCTCGTCACCAAAGAGAACACCACGATTATCGACGGCGCCGGCAATAAGGCAGATGTTGAAGGTCGCGTTTCAGAAATTCGTGGAGAAATCTCACGCACTGATTCAGATTGGGATAAAGAGAAGCTCCAAGAGCGTCTCGCCAAGCTCTCTGGTGGCGTCTGTGTCATCAAGGTGGGCGCACATACTGAGGTTGAACTCAAAGAGAAGAAGCACCGTCTCGAAGATGCCATTTCAGCAACGCGTGCTGCTGTTGAAGAAGGCATTGTTTCTGGCGGTGGAAGTGCACTCGTGCATGCTGCCACTGTGCTCGCGGGCGATCTTGGACTCTCAGGTGATGAAGCAGTCGGCGTACGCCTCGTGCGCAAGGCCGTTGATGAGCCACTTCGTTGGATTGCCGAAAATGCCGGCCTCGAAGGCTATGTCGCTGTCGCCAAGGTACGCGAGCTTTCAGATAACTTCGGCTTGAACGCGGCTACTGGTGAATATGTTGACTTGGTCAAGGCTGGTGTTATTGACCCTGTGAAGGTGACGCGCTCTGCGCTCGCTAACGCCGCATCAATCTCCGCCATGTTGCTCACTACCGAAGCTACTGTCGTTGAAAAGGTCGAAGATGATCACTCAGCGCCAGCCGGTGGCGGACACGGCCACTCACACGGACCTGGCGGACATAACCACTAACGTCCCTGGCTTCAGGGCTTCAAGGCTTCGGGACTTTCAAGAACATCAGTTCTAGGCTGAGTCCATGGATCCTGTAACGGAACGATTAACACTTTCGATTGATTGCGGGGGCCTTGGTATCAAGGCCTCCGTTTTCGATTCCGCAGGCACCGCGCATGCTGCGCCGATTCGTATTGATACGCCCTATCCCTTTCCACCTTCGCTCTTTATCGAAACTTTGTTGGGGCTAGCAGATTCTCTGCCAAAAGCATCGCGCGCCACTGTCGGGATGCCCGGGATGATCAGACATGGCGTCGTGGTAGCAACGCCGCAATACATCACTGCGAACGGGCCGCGAACGCGTATTGATCCGGCACTTCGTGAGCAGTGGTCTGGTTTTGATGCTCGCGCCGCACTTACGTCTGCATTGGGCATTCCTACGCTGGTACTTAACGACGCAGAAGTTCATGGTGCTGGAGTTATTTCGGGCATTGGATTTGAAGTTGTACTGACTCTTGGTACTGGCCTTGGGTGCGCGGTCTTTGATGGCGGCAAACTCTCGCCACACATCGAGTTTTCACATGCACCAATTCGACGAGGTACCAATTACGACACGTGGATTGGCGAACATGAAAGGCGTCGACTGGGAAATGCGTTCTGGTCGCGGCGGATCCGATTAATGATCGATGACTTACGTCCCGTATTTCTCTGGGACCGCCTTTACTTAGGCGGAGGTAACTCGCGACTCATCACGCCCGAGTTGGTTCGCAAAATGGGCAGCGATGTTGTCGTAGTGCCTAATGAAGCAGGGATGAGCGGTGGCGTTCGTGCGTGGAGCTTGCGAAACGATTAAACGTTCTGCGGGAAGCCCAAGTTGATTCCACCGTGGCTTGGATCGAGCCAGCGTGAGGTTACAACTTTTCCACGAGTGAAGAAGTGCACGCCTTCAATGCCGTGGGCATGTGTATCTCCGAAGAGGCTCGCCTTCCAGCCACCGAATGAGTAGTAAGCCATCGGCACTGGGATGGGAACGTTGATTCCCACCATGCCCACTTCTACTTCATTCTGATAACGACGAGCGGCGCCGCCATCGTTGGTGAAGATGGCCGTGCCATTGCCGTAGAGGTGGTCGTTGACCAATTTGAGTGCTTCTGCATAAGTCTTTACGCGAATAACACTGAGTACCGGCCCGAAGATTTCATCGATGTAGATGCTCATCTTGGGAGTGACGTTGTCAAATAGCGTTGGTCCAAGCCAGAATCCGGCAGCGTCGCCTTCAAATTTCGTGGTGCGACCATCGACGACGAGTGTGGCGCCTTCCTTTTCGCCCGCAGCAACGTAACTAGCAACCTTGTCGCGGTGGATTGAGGAAACCAGTGGACCCATGTCGGCGCCCTTGGTGCCATCTCCGGTAGTGAGTTTGGCCATGCGTTCTTTGATCTTGGCAATAAGTACATCAGCGACTGGCTCTACTGCTACGAGCGCAGAGATGGCCATGCATCGTTCTCCAGCTGAGCCAAAGCCAGCGTTAATCGCGGCATCAGCTGCGAGATCAAGGTCAGCATCGGGGAGCACGACCATATGATTCTTTGCGCCACCGAGTGCTTGTACGCGCTTTCCATGTGCCGTCCCGGTTTCGTATACGTACTTGGCGATGGGTGTTGAGCCCACGAAAGAAATTGATTTCACATCCGGATGAGTAAGGAGTGCATCAACTGCTTCCTTATCGCCATGTACAACATTGAATACGCCATCTGGAAGTCCAGCTTCCTTCCAGAGCTTGGCGACGAAGTCAGTAGCTGATGGATCTTTCTCACTTGGTTTCACAATCACGACGTTTCCGCTGGCAATAGCAAGGGGGAAGAACCACATAGGAACCATCGCGGGGAAGTTAAATGGGCTGATGATGCCGACTACGCCTAAAGGTTGGCGGATCGAATACACATCAACGCCAGTGGAGACGCTCTCTGAGTATCCGCCTTTGAGAAGGTGTGGAATTCCGCAAGCAAATTCCACCACTTCAAGTCCACGAGTAACTTCGCCCAAAGCATCGGAGAGCACCTTGCCGTGTTCGGCGGTGATGATGGCAGCGAGTTCTTCTTTCTTCGCATTGAGCAATTCGCGAAAGGCAAAGAGGACCTGGCTACGACGGGCAAGTGATGCTTGGCGCCACTCTGCAAAAGCGGCCTTTGAGGAAGCGACGGCTTGATCCATGACGGCCGAGGTAGCGAAGTCAACGGTGCCGGTGACCTGGCCGGTGGCCGGGTTGTAGATATCGCCGTGGCGGGCGGCGGTGCCGCTCCACTCTTGCCCGTTAATCCAATGGGTGACGTGCTTGCTCATGGCTGCTCATTTCCCTGACGTGAGGTCTGCGGAAGTCTTATGGGCTCAATTCTCCTGGCGGAATGAGAGCCTGGCAAATGAGGCTCCGACTGGAGCCGGGAGGGCGTTCCGAGGAGATTTGCCCAAGAGTTTGGGCGCTTTGCCCATTGGCAGACGCCCACTCGCCCCCTAAGTTCGAATAAGTTCACATCAGTTTAAGCTGAGAATTCGCGAGCAGAAGGAGCCCTCATGTACCGCCTCACCCCAGAAGGTCTCCAGCACATGGCTCTGGGCGCCACTCTTTTGGGCGCCGGCGGTGGCGGCGATCCCTACATTTCTCTGCTCATGGTTCAAGAGGCGATGGCTAAGTATGGGGAAGTAAATATCGTGAGTGCGAGTGAGCTCGATCCGGATGATCTAGTGCTCACTGTTGCGGTGATTGGCGCGCCCACCGTGATGACTGAGAAGGTCCCTTCAGGCACTGAGTTCGTCGATGCTGTGAAGTCGCTTGCTAAGTATCTCGGTAAAAAACCTGCGGCAGTGATGGCTATTGAAGTCGGCGGTCTTAATACGCTCTTCCCGCTTGCAGTGGCCGCCGAAATGGGAATCCCAGTAGTCGATGGAGATTCTATGCGCCGCGCATTTCCGGGAATTGAGATGACCGTTTTTACGCTCGCTGGAATTTCTGCATCTCCCATGAGCTTGGCGGATGAAAAAGGCAACGTGGTGGTTTTTGAAACAACAACCAATCAGATCGCCGAGAAATTAGCGCGTGCATGTGTGATGCAACTTGGGATGGCTGATGGGCTTTCTTCTTACTCTATGACAGCAAAGCAAGTAGCAGAACATGGCATTAACGGTTCCATGACGTACTGCGCAGAGCTAGGTCGCTACTTGCAGCAGATTCAAAATGGTAAGGCTGGTGCTTACGCTGAGTTTCTTGAGTTCGCAAAAGCCAAAATCTTTTTCTCTGGGAAGATTATTGACTTAGATCGGCGCACCACTGGTGGCTTTGCGCGCGGCACGCTACTGATCGAAGACTTTAAGGATCCGGATCGCAGGATGCGTCTT
>WLIL01000144.1 GCA_009702245.1 Actinomycetota bacterium | reverse complement strand
GAATCGCCTTTCTGGGCTGATCAGGGGATGTTCGGCTAAAGCAGATACGATAGGCGTACTCCATCTAGTTTTATGAAGAGGCTTCAGGATGTCATCTAGTTCCTTTATTGGTCGCGATATGGCCGTTGACCTCGGTACTGCAAACACGCTCGTGTATGTACGCGGTAGAGGCATCGTCTTGAACGAGCCCAGCGTCGTTGCTATTAATCAGAACACTGGCGGCATCCTTGCGGTCGGCCTTGAGGCCAAGCGCATGATCGGTCGCACACCAGGAAACATCGTTGCGATCCGTCCACTCAAAGATGGTGTTATCGCAGATTTCGATACGACGGAGCGCATGCTTCGTTACTTTATTCAAAAAGTTCATAAGCGCCGCCATTTGGCAAAGCCTCGTTTGGTCGTATGTGTTCCGTCAGGAATCACTGGCGTCGAACAACGCGCTGTGAAAGATGCCGGATACGCCGCGGGCGCTCGCAAGGTTTACATTATTGAAGAGCCGATGGCTGCTGCGATTGGTGCCGGGCTTCCCATTCACGAGCCCACTGGAAATATGGTTGTAGACATCGGCGGTGGCACAACTGAAGTTGCGGTTATCTCACTTGGCGGAATTGTTACTGCACAGAGCATTCGTGTCGGTGGCGACGAGATGGATCAAGCGATCATCACTTGGGTTAAAAAGGAGTACTCACTTCTCCTTGGCGAAAGAACCGCCGAAGAAATCAAGATGGCGATTGGTTCGGCATTTCAAACTCCAGGCGAGCCAGATGCCGAAATTCGTGGTCGCGATCTAGTCAGTGGATTGCCTAAAACTATTGTCGTTTCGGCTGAGGAGATTCGTCGAGCGATCGACGAGCCAGTGAATGCCATCATTGACGCCGTTAAGTCAACGCTCGATAAGTGTCCACCAGAGCTCTCTGGCGACATTATGGATCGCGGAATTGTGCTCACAGGTGGTGGGGCCATGCTCCGCGGGCTTGATGAGCGCTTGCGCTACGAAACCGGAATGCCCATTCACATCACCGAGCATCCACTTGATGCAGTTGTGATGGGCTCCGGAAAGTGCGTTGAGGATTTCGAGGCCCTTCAGCAAGTATTGATTTCCGAGCCGCGCCACTAACTCGTGAATCACGATCGACGGAGGGCTCGCCTCGTTCTTGGCGTGCTTATCGTCATTTCGCTTCTCGCAATCACTTTAGATCTACGAGGTGGCAGTACTTTTTCGGGCCCTCGCAATGTGCTCTCTAGCGTTGTCTCACCTATTCAAAGGGTTGCATCAAACATCACTAGACCGATTGGGCGCTTCTTCTCCGATCTCACCAAAATCAATAGCAACCGAGAAAAAATCAATAAGTTAACGGCGGACAATCGAAATCTTCGTGCGAAGCAATTCACAGATAAAGCCAGCGCAGGTAGGGCGGAATTTCTCTCCCAGACATTAAACCTGGCAGCCAATGGGGGGTATCGAGTAGTCCCAGCGCAGATTATCTCAATGAGTCAATCAGGTTTCTCAAGAACGATCGGCATTGACGCTGGCACCGATTCTGGAGTTAAACCCGATATGACGGTGATTGCAGCTGGTGGTCTCATCGGTCGAGTTGTGAGTGCAGCGTCGAACTCGGCAACCGTTCTCATCATTACTGATGAAAGTTTTAAGGTCGGCGTACGTTTGGCCGGCACCCAAGCTCTCGGTGTGATCTCTGGCCGAGGGAGCGACGTCCTTGACTTGGAATTGTTGGATGCCCAAACTGAAGTTCGTGTAGGCGATGAACTTGTGGCCCGGGGGAGCGTAGGGGGAAAACCATTCGTTCCGGGTGTTCCGGTAGGCAAAGTTATCTCTGTAGTGCAAACTCCAGGCGCGCTGACGCGGATCGCAGTTGTGAAACCATTCGTGAATCTTGCCACTCTGGATATCGTTGCCGTCGTTGTTTTGCCACCTAAAACCGATCCGCGTGACTCGCTCCTTCCAAAACCTATCCCTACCCCTACGGTGACGGTGACGGTCACCGCTCAACCCACAGTCTCTCCTACGCCAAATCCCAGCAAGAGCTAAGTCGATGAATAATCCGCGGTATGCAAAAGATGCTGCTTTGTTGGGTATTGCCTTTGTGGTAATTGTTATTCAATCAAGCGTGATTACTCGCATTTCTTGGCCACTACATGGCCCCAACCTCATCGTCTTACTCTTCATTCCTTGGGTGCTCAGTGAAACACCTTTTCGCGCGGCGCTTATCGGCTTTTTGATGGGCGGATTCATTGATTTGGCGCCACCGGGAGATGGTCCTGTTGGTCAATGGGCCTTGTCGATGACGTTAATCGGATTTGGGCTGGCCACTTATGCGGAGCGATCAAGAGATCTAGTGCAATCTCCATTGGTTGAAGTTGGCATCTTTGCCCTCGGTGCACTTGCTCTGCTGCTTACATGGGGAATTCTTGGTTTGATGGTGGGCGATGACCGCGCAAGCGCCAAGTACTTCTTTCAATTCATCCCCAGCAGCCTTCTGTGGAACGTGGTGCTCGCACCGTTTGTATTACCGGTAGTTCGAAAAACAACTTTTGTACGGAGAGTACGTCGATGAACGACCGTTCAAGCCGTCGCTTACTCGTGATGTATATATTGATCGGATCTCTCGTGGTGGCACTCTTTGGGCGCCTCTACTATCTACAGATTGCAGCCGGTCCTAAATATCAGCAAGCCGCACTGGATAATCAGAGTCGCGACATCGTGACACCATCTGTGCGCGGCATGATTTTGGATGACCGAGGAATTCCCTTGGCAGTGAACCGAACTGGACTTGTGGTGACTGTAGATAACGTTGCCCTGGCAAAGCAGGCCGACGGTGGGAAGGCGGTACTGACTCGGCTGGCGGAAGTGCTCAACAGCGATTACAAGACTTTGTGGACCAAGACTCAACTCTGTGGGGCCAAGGGCGCACCAAAGATTGGGTGTTGGAATGGTTCGCCCTATCAACCCATTCCCGTGACGAAAGCGGCCGCTTCCGAGGCCGCACTGCAAATCATCGAACACGCTGAGCAATTCCCTGGGATCGCGGCTAAGCCAGAGGGTTTTCGAACCTATCCGGCAGATGGTGGTGTGAATGCCGCGCACATCCTTGGCTATCTAGGGCCGGTCTCAACTGAAGATTTACAAAGCTCTAGTGCGCGGAGCGTCGGGCTTCATCCCAATGATTTAGTCGGCAAGGCCGGTCTTGAGTATCAATACGACAATTATCTCAGAGGCCAGAGCGGTGTGCGACGCGTCGTCGTTGATCGGACTGGAGCTGTCACGCGAACTTTGCAAGAAACTTTGCCAATTTCTGGAAATCACCTTGTCACAAGTATCGATAGCAAACTTCAAACAGTGGTAGAGCAACAACTGGCTGCTGCAATTGCGCGTGCGCGAGCCGGTGCACCAGGGGATAAGCGTGGGGCACACAAGGCTGACGCCGGCGCTGCGATCGTCATGGATGTTAATACTGGTCGCATCATGGCGATGGCTTCGTGGCCAACATATAATCCAAATATTTGGCTTGAAGGCTTAAGTTTTAAGCAAGCTTCAGATCTCTTTAGCGAGGCCGAAGGGGTGCCGGCGCTCTCGCGCGCAATCCAGGGACAGCTTGCGCCGGCCTCTACATTTAAGGTGGTCTCATTGGCGGCAGCATCGAAAGCCGGCTATGACTTCAACGCTAAATACAACTGCCCGGCCTCACTGAAGATCGGAAATCGGGTCTTTACAAACTACGAAAGCAAGGGTGCTGGTCTTATCTCAATGCGCACTGCTATCGCGCTCTCGTGTGACACTGTCTGGTACCAAATTGCCTATGACCAGTGGGTAAAGGACGGCGGGCTCTCGCCAAAGGGAAATCTAAATGATTTCTTCTTCAAGGCCGCGAAGGGATTTGGTTTTGGAAAGCAAACTGGAGTAGACCTCCCTTCTGAGAGTAGCGGTCGCCTTGCGAATCGTGAGTGGAAGCAATCGTGGTATGAAGCGAACAAAAACTTCTTCTGCAATTACAAGACTAAAGCGATTCCTGCGCAACAAACACCGCTGCTCATTGCTATAGCGAAAGAAAAT
>WLIL01000143.1 GCA_009702245.1 Actinomycetota bacterium | reverse complement strand
GCCGCCCCCTCGATTGCTTCGAAAATGGATGGATACGGCTTAGTTTTCAATGACACAGCCAAGCCTCAGATCGATGTGTGGGAGGACTTTCAATGTCCTGCATGCAAGAATTTCGAAGATGCTAACGGGGCTCAGGTGCGCGAGCTTGCACAAAATGGTAAAGCCCGAGTGGTCTTCCACGCCCTCTCTTTCCTCGGTGCTGAATCCGTCATTTTGGCAAACGCGAGTGCCTGCTCGGCAGACGAAGGCAAATTCTTGGAATTCCACGATTACCTTTTCAAGAACCAGAAGCCTGAGAATTCTGGCTATTGGGGCCTCAGCCGCCTCACTGCGGCTGGTGTAGCGGTGGGTCTGAAGCAAAGTACCTTCGAGGCCTGTGTGAAATCGGGTAAGTATGCGAAGTGGGTGGAGAACGTTGCAGCTGACGGAGGAAACAGCAATATCAATCAAACCCCGACGGTCTTGATTAATGGAAAAGAGATTGATCGCAATGGTGGCGCCTACCTTGATGCGGCGCTCTTCAAGAAGGCACTGGCTGACGCTGGCGTAAAATGATTTCGGCGTTTATTCCATCTCCTACAGTTTCATTTATTTCGCTAGGGCCGCTCAAGATTCATTTTTATGCGCTCTGCATTTTGCTGGGCATAGTTGTTGCGCTTCGCCTTACTGAACGTCGCTGGATTGCGCGCGGTGGCGAAGTTGGTTTTGTGAGCGATATTGCCGTGGTTGCAGTTCCGGTCGGCATTATCGGTGGCCGCATTTATCACGTCGTCACTACTCCCGAGAAGTACTTTGGGGCTGGGGGTAATCCCCTGGATGTCATCAAAATCTGGGAGGGCGGCTTAGGAATATGGGGCGCTATTTCTATCGGCGCTTCAGGGGCGTGGATTGCCTTTCGCCGAAAATCTTCCGGTGACCTCACCTTTGCTGATTTTGCTGATGCGATCGCTCCTGGGCTTTTGCTGGCACAAGGGATTGGCCGGTGGGGGAATTGGTTCAATGTTGAACTCTTCGGTAAGCCTTCCGCCATGCCGTGGGCGCTCGAAGTTCCTGTAGAACTTCGCCCTGCGGGCTTCTCTCAGTACCTCACCTTCCAACCCACTTTCCTCTATGAATCACTCTGGTGCGTCGGCGTCGCCTTCCTACTCCTCTGGCTCGATTCACAGCACCGAGTGCGCACTGCAGGCAAAGTATTTGCCCTCTATGTGGCGCTGTACTGTCTCGGGCGCCTCTGGATTGAAGCGCTACGGATCGATGAGGCTCACCTCATTGCCGGGCTTCGATTGAATGTGTGGGTGAGTGCCCTGGTAGGGGCAGGGGCCGTGGCGTTCCTCATGCGACGTCTACCGCCGGCAGAAAGTGGAATTTCTACGAAGATTTGATAGATTTCTTCTGGGCCAGCGTTGTCCCACCCGCCTTTCCATAAGGTCAATTCAAGGAGACAGCGCCGTGCACAAAAGTATTTCATCATCTCACGATGGCGTATTCCTTCGCGATCTCCCACGTTCCCAAGGGCTCTACCGTTCAGATTTTGAGAAGGATGCTTGTGGAGTTGCATTTGTAGCCGCGCTCAATGGCCTCGCTTCGCACGCCATCATCGCCGATGCCCTTACGGCGCTTCGAAACCTTGAGCACCGAGGCGCCTCGGGTGCCGAACCAGATAGTGGTGATGGTGCAGGCATTTTGATTTCTATTCCTGATGCTTACTTCAGAGCTGTCACCGGGATGTCACTACCGAATGTGGGCGCATATGCCACCGGGATTGCTTTCTTGCCGCAGGGGAGTGACGTTTCAACAATCGAAAAAATTGACGCGATTATTAAAGAAGAGGGCATGAATGTCCTCGGCTGGCGCGATGTCACGATCGATCCCACGGGGGTGGGCGCCACCGCAAAATCGGTGATGCCCGAGTTTAAACAAGTCTTTGTTGTGGGTAAAAATAGCGAAAGGGATATTGCTTTAGATCGCATCGCATTCGTGGCTCGTAAGAGAATTGAACACGAGCTTAAGGTGTATTTCCCATCGCTCTCCGCGCGAACCATTGTCTACAAGGGCATGCTCACTACGGGGCAACTTGAATCATTCTTTCCGGAACTCT
This sequence comes from Actinomycetota bacterium, assembly GCA_009702245.1. Classification (GTDB taxonomy): domain Bacteria; phylum Actinomycetota; class Actinomycetes; order Nanopelagicales; family Nanopelagicaceae. The sequence continues at coordinate 1,979 of WLIL01000143.1, read as the reverse complement.
CGGATGAGCGCATGGAATCACCCCTCGCACTGGTGCACTCGCGATTCTCCACCAACACGTTTCCATCATGGCCGTTGGCTCACCCTTATCGTTTTATCGCACATAACGGGGAGATTAATACGGTGAAGGGAAATAGGAATTGGATGCGCGCTCGTGAAGCTCTTTTAGCTAGCGACATTCTCCCTGGCGACATTACGCGCATCTTTCCCATCTGCGCGGAAGGCGGGAGCGACTCGGCCTCATTCGACGAAGTCCTCGAGTTGCTTCACTTAGGTGGACGATCACTTCCACACTCGATTTTAATGATGATCCCAGAGGCTTGGGAGAACAACCTGACAATGCCCCAAGAACAACGAGACTTTTATGCATTCAATGGGGCACTGATGGAACCCTGGGATGGGCCAGCGTGCGTCACCTTTACAGATGGCACCCAAATTGGCGCCGTTCTCGACCGAAATGGATTGCGTCCGGCTCGATATTGGATTACTAAAGATCGAGTTGTACTAGCTAGCGAAGTGGGAGTTCTCGATATCCCACCAGCAGATGTGGTCAGTAAGGGTCGGCTGCAACCAGGGAAGATGTTCCTCGTTGACACCGCCGCTGGTCGGATCATTCCTGACGAGGAGATCAAGGCAGAACTAGCATCCTCTGCGCCATATGCCGAGTGGTTGCATGCCGGTCTCATTCGTCTTGAGGATCTCCCTGCGCGTGAGCACATCGTCTACCCGCATGCTTCAGTGCAACGCCGTCAACGCGCTTTTGGTTATACGGAAGAAGAGATTCGTATTTTAGTCTCCCCCATGTCGAAAACGGGTGGAGAGCCCTTGGGCTCTATGGGAACGGATACTCCCATAGCTGTCCTATCGAAGCGTCCTCGTTTGCTCTTTGACTATTTCTCTCAACTTTTTGCCCAGGTAACAAACCCACCGTTGGATGCAATTCGTGAAGAACTCGTTACCTCACTTTCCGGGACTATTGGCCCTGAAAACAATCTTCTTCACGCCAGCTCTGCATCTTGTCGACAGATCGTCTTGCCATTTCCGGTCATTGATAACGATGAGTTGGCCAAGATTGTCCATGTGAACGCTGATGGTGACTTGCCAGGGCTCGCATCGCATCGGGTTCGCGGACTCTTTCCGATTGCAGGTGGTGGAACCGCCTTGCGTCAGCGTATTGAAGAGATCCGAAGCGAGGTATCCATCGCGATTGCCGATGGCGCCCGGATAATTATCCTCTCTGATCGCGATGGGGACGCAGACCATGCACCGATTCCTTCGTTGCTTCTTACTTCTGCTGTCCATCATCACCTCATTCGCGAGAAAACTCGCACAAAAGTGGGCCTGGTTGTAGAAGCAGGCGATGTTCGAGAGGTGCATCATGTTGCACTCCTTATCGGGTTTGGGGCAGCTGCGGTCAATCCTTATCTAGCGATGGAGAGTGCAGAAGACTTAGTACATCAAGGCAAACTCCCAGGGATCACTCCTGAGAAGGCTGTGCGCAATTTAATCAAGGCGCTTGGCAAAGGAGTTCTCAAGGTAATGTCCAAGATGGGCATAAGCACGGTGGCCTCTTATACAGGTGCGCAAGTTTTTGAAGCGATCGGCCTTGATGAAGAGCTCGTCTCTGAATATTTTGCTGGCACCGTTTCGCGCTTAGGCGGAGTTAACCTTGATGTCATCGCCGATGAAGCGATTGCTCGGCATCACATTGCTTATCCCACTGATGGTGGAGTTCCGAACACAGTTCGTCTTCCAGTAGGTGGCGAATATCAATGGCGCCGTGATGGCGAGCCACACCTCTTTGATCCGGACACAGTCTTCTTACTTCAGCACGCCACTCGTAATCGGCGCTATGAGATCTTCAAGCGTTACACGAATCGCATCGACGAGCAATCCGAACGCCTCATGACACTTCGCGGACTGTTCGCGTTTAAGTCGCGTACGGCGGTATCTATTGATGAAGTCGAAAGTGTCTCCGAG
>WLIL01000142.1 GCA_009702245.1 Actinomycetota bacterium | reverse complement strand
TCACGAGAAAGATAACAAGATTGAGCACATTGATACCAAGTGCTACTGATGCAAGAACGATCACCCGCGACTAATCCACTTCATGAAAAAGTAGGGGAGTAGGGGCAGCGCAAGGGCGAGCCCACCTACCAGTGCCGTTCCGGGACGATCAAAGAAGAAGAGATTTCCAATAACTCCCGAAAATAGTGTCCATCCAAGAATGACATCTCCGGTGGTGCTGCTAGGAGCGACCTTGCGCTGTTCGTGCGGAAGCCCCCAATGCAAGATTGCACCAAGGGCAATACCGCAAAGTAACCAGCCCGCCGCATTTGAAAGTGGGATTCCGGTGACAAGTGGAATGTCAGTTGACTCTGAATTCCAAGTCCAGCGTCCCGCATCGACCATCAACGGATCGAGGAAGAGATCCCAAGCCATCAGGGTCCATCCGAAGACCAGCGGCGCCCATCTGGCGGAGATGCGCCGAGAGAGAATGAGGATTGGATGAGAAATCATTGCCCAAGCGAGAGGCACGATGAGAGGAACTCCGGCGATTGCTGGACCCAGAGAGTCTGAATATGAGTACTCGCCAAATGGCCACGCGGTGTGTACACCGATCTCTTCAACCACAAATCCGAAAAGAGTGGTCGCGATGAGCCAGGTAGCAGCATATTTCGTGCCATGTGCGCTCCACGCCTGCATCAGGCCAGCTAGTGCAAAGGCGGCCACTATGAAAAATGTCAGAGAGAGCAGGCGATCATTTGGCATGAGTGGATAGATCATCTGTGTGGCAATTGCCAGAAGCGTGGTGATCCAGGTCAGGATGGCGGGATATCGACGGCGACGGAAGTTCGCATAGCCACCTCGATACACCCGGACTGACATGTCGTCATTCTGCCCTACTTGGAAGAAATAGTCCGCCCCCCAAGAATGCCTTCTGCCCGGAGGACGCGAAAGCGGGCAAATAATTCCTCGCTATACCAATTTCGGACCGAAGTGAGTTCAATAGCGCGCTGGTGGGCAGGCGAACCGTATGCGAAGGCGCGCAAATGGGCGCCGCTCTCCCAGAGGGAGAAAGTGCCTTGTAATCCAATAGGTGCCTCGCCAATTCCGATTGCCCCGAGTAGGCCCGGTGCACTCTTGAGCGATTCGGTCACAGGTGGAGTTTCGCGCCAGAAGCGCAACGCTTCGGAGGTTTTGATGCGCGCTCGTGTAATCGCGGCAACCGGCCCCTCTGCTGAAGGGAGAACTTCTGCTGCGAAAGGGGAGAGGCCAGCCCATTTGCCCTGCGAGGTAATGGGTGTGAGATCAGCGCTGAAATGTGGTGCACTTCCCCAAGACTTCACGAGGGAGGAGTCATTGAAAATTTCTAGAGCAGACTCCTCTTGGAAAACCGCCAATAATCCCCAGGTGTGTGGGTCTGCATCGCGCGGCGTAAAAGTTTCTCCACGCCCAGTGCCGAGCAGTTTGGAAAAAGTGACACCGGGGAAATTTCGAAGAGATTGACGTTTGGTGGCCATGAGCGAGATTCCACGAAGGGCACTCATTTCCCAGAAGCGAATCGCGATGATCATCGCTGCGCAGCGGTTTCGCAGATGATACGTACAACGTCTTCTGGACAATCCCATTGAGGGGCGTGTCCGCAGTCAGGTAACATAATCCATTTGGTGTGTGACGGCACCAATGTACGTTCCTGCCAAGTCGAAGCTGGCAGAGTCTGATCGCTGTCTCCAAAAACCACCGTAAGAGGAATTGAAGGGTCGATGGGTGTATCAAAACGTCGATAAAGCATGGCGTTCCAGGCGGGAAAGTAACCTTTGGACAATCCCATTGCCAGGGCCGCATCTAGTGCGTACTCGTATGGAAGTTCTCGCCACTTTGGTGATGAAGAAGCGAATCCAATTCTTTTTGCCCACATAAATCTCAAAAGATATTTTTGAATCGAATGTGTGAAGACCGCGATCTGTCGTGATTGTGCAGTGATGGGGTTGATTTTTGTATACGGAGTAAGTATCAACCCAGCGGGCGCTAGTCCGACAAAAGTAAGTACGCGACTTGGGTGTCTACTCGCAATCTCTAGACCTACCCACCCGCCGAGGGAGTTCCCGACAATATGTGCTTTTTGAATGTCGAGGCTATCCATGTTCGCGACAACAAGATCAGCAAGTGACGCAGGGTCCATTGCTTGACCCGGGTCGTAAGGCGTTTGCCCATGTCCGGGGAGATCAACTGTAATGACCTCAAACACTCGTTCTAGCGCAGGTCTAATGCCCTTCCAAATCGTGCTCGCCGATCCCATCCCGTGAATAAGTATGAGTGGAGTGCCACTTCCGGTGCGGGTCGTAGAGAGGATCACGACCTAATTCTAGGCGAAGCGGGCGAAAATCAATCTCCCACTTTCATCTCTACCGCACAGGTGATGCGGAGTAGCTCTCCAAAGGTTGTGGGGTCAACAGCATTCAGGTGACCGGCGGCTGCCCAAACGCCACATCTATGAGGGCGCGCAGTGGGGCAGTGGGGCAGGGCGTGTCACTGAGGAGATGCCACCTCTGGTTTCTGAAACCAAAAAGATGATCTACCGCTCACCAAATTTCTCTTCAATCAAATCCCACATATTTCCATATTTATCTTTGAAGACTACTACCTGACCAAATGTTTCTTGCCTAGGTGATTCAACGAACTCAACACCACGTAGTCTGTAACTTTCGTAAGTATTTAGGAAGTCTTTTGTATAGAGAAAGAATCCCACTCGTCCGCCAGTTGAGTTGCCGATGGCTGCTCTCTGCTGCTCATTAGCCGCCCTCGCCAACAAAATTCTGGCGCCCTCTTGGCTTGGGGCAACTACGACCCAACGTTTCTCTTCTGATAGCACTGTGTCTTCGATAAGCGTGAAATCAAGATCGTTAATGTAATGCGAGATGGCTGAGTCGTAATCGTCGACCACGATTGCAATCATCCCGAGTGTATTCATTGTTAATCGCCCACGACCATCGCTTGCGCAGCTGTACTGCGAAGTAATTCGTCGTAAGTAGTTGGATAGACCGCATGAGGATGTCCGGCAGCAGCCCAGACTACGTCATAGTCGTTGAGTGCCAAGTCGATGATGGTGCGTAGTGGAGCAGGGTGTGCCACCGGGGAGACCCCACCGATTGCGAAGCCCGTGGCGCTGCGCACGATGTCAGCGTCGGCGCGTCCCAGGTGTGAAACGCCGAGGTTTTTGGCAACTAGATCAGTATCAACTCGATGTCTTCCTGATGTAAGGATGAGAAGAGGTTCGGTCGAATCTCCTAATGTGAAAATAAGTGACGAGCAGACCTGCCCTACTTCGATTCCTAGACCGGCAGCTGCTTCCTTCGCTGATCTCGCCGAATCACTCAAGATGGTGATCTCTGGTGAGAGTCCATGAAGCGCGAGTGCGGCTCGGACTCTTTCCACTGCTGGGTGTTTCGATATCGCCTCGGTCATAAATAAAGAGTTTACGGGAAGAGTTCTTTCCAGAGAGGCCTCGGAGCGGAAACCTTCAGGTAACATCCGCAAGCATGAGGGGCCAGTGGCAAGAGAGTCGAGCGCTCTGTGCTGCGCTCGGCCTCTATCTCGCCTCGGTCGCTGGCCACTTGCTGGCCGGCGGGTCGAGCAGCCTCGCCAGGGCGCTGCTTTTGCTGCTGCTCACCTTCGTTTTATGCCATCTGGCAAGCGATCGCGAATGGCGCGGAATTCGCCTTGTTGTGGCTCTGTTGATTATTCAAGCCTTGGGGCATGCCCTCATGGGTGGTGTCGCTTCATCGGATTCCATGATGCTCCTTGCACATGTCAGTGCCACGTCGTTCGGATACTTCTTAGTAGCGCACTCGGAGCGCGCGCTGGCTGCGCTAGAGCACTTAGTCAGGTATCTCTTCGCCCCTGGAATTACTCGACAAAGAGCCCTTCCTGAAGAGCAAATATCAATTCACTGCTTCTCATTCGCCTCGATTTTTACTCAATGGGGGCGTAAACACATTCAAGGAAGGGCGCCACCAATGCTGGCGCGCTTCAACTAGCTACTTACTCCGCGCCTGGTTAGTTGGCGTTTCGGCGGAATACTCCTACCGAAAGGTCTCTTCAGTATGAAGAAAAGTATTTCAATATTTGC
>WLIL01000141.1 GCA_009702245.1 Actinomycetota bacterium | reverse complement strand
GATCCCTGAGTACAAGGCCAAGAATTGCTATCGGCAGAGAACCAATAATGATGAATAGTGCTAAACGCCAATCATTACCCTTTCGATGGGCGCTGCCCGTAAGTCCTTTGAGAAAAGCCATAACAATGAGGAGAATGTCCTTACGAAAATAGAGAAGAACAGCAATCTCTGTGCCAATTTGAGTCACGGCCGAAAATGCTGCACCTGGATCTGACCAACCGAAGACTGAAGCGGTGATTCTCATGTGGGCATTTGATGAAATTGGTAGAAATTCGGTGAGACCTTGAACGACCCCTAAAACGATCGATTCAAGAAAAGTCACGATGCGACTCCCGCTTTATCGAACGCTTCCGCGCCCATCCGCAAGGCTTTGATACGTGCTTCGGTCGGCACCGAGTCAGGGAGTGCTAACGCCAACGTAGTGACGCCCGCGGCTGCGTGCGCTTGCATCTTCTCTGCCATACGTTCTGGACCGCCAAAGAGTGAAGTTTGGTCGAGGAAATCAAAAGGGATCGCCATCATGGCACCGTCGTAGTCGCGGGCGAGGTACTTATCCTGAACCTCTTCAGCCTCTTTTTCGTAACCCATACGCACGACCAAATTGTTATAGAAATTCTTGTCTCGACTTCCCATACCGCCGACATAAAGTGCCGCATAAGGTCGAACTAGATGAGCACACATCTCAAGATCACGGCCGGGAACTATCGGCATGGTGGCCATCACCTCAAAACCTTCCATGCTCTTGCCCACTTTGCTTCGGCCCATCTGGATATGTGAAATCTGCTCGGGCGCGAAATTTGCAGCGAGGAAGACAGCCAGCCAACCGTCAGCGAGCTCACCAGCCAACTCCAAGTTCTTTGGTCCAACGGCCGCGAGCAGAATCGGAATCTCTTCCCGAACAGGATGGATCGTGAGTCTAAGCGCTCTCCCAGGACCATCTGGTAAGGGCAGCGGATAGTGAACGCCATCATGCTTAACGACATCACGACCCAGGGCCAGCCGGAGAACTTCTAGATACTCCCGAGTACGTGCCAGAGGCGCGTCGAACCGCACTCCATGCCATCCTTCACTGACCTGCGGGCCAGAGACACCGATGCCTAGTCGGAATCGACCGCCTGAGAGCGCATCGAGCGTCGCTGCGGTCATTGATGTCATCGCGGGAGAACGACCGGGGATCTGGAAGATCGCTGATCCAAGGCCAATCTTTGTCGTCTTGGCACCGATCCACGAGAGCACTGTGGCAGCATCTGATCCATAGGCTTCCGCCGCCCATACAGAGTCAAACCCGAGTCTCTCAGCCTCGAGGGCTAACTCAATATTCGCGGTGTTGGTAGCGGCCTCGCCCGACCAATATCCGAGATTAAGTGCGAGCTTCATGATCCTCCATAGCGTGGAAGATCAGATTACAGCCTCTTCGGGTACTAAGGTCGCGTACATGGAACTGCGCCGCCTGGGATCTACCGGACTACATCTCTCGAGGATTGGTCTAGGCACCATGACCTGGGGTCGAGACACTGACGAACATGAAGCGGCCGACCAATTGCGCGAGTTTGTCGATGCCGGCGGAAACTTCGTAGATACTGCCGCGCTCTACGGGAGCGGTGATAGTGAGCGCGTCATTGGAGGTCTACTCGGGGCGTTGGTGAAGCGGGAGGATATTGTGCTCGCATCAAAGTGCGGTCTCTCCTATGTAAATGGAGTAAGGGCAGTTGATACTTCAAAGCGCACCATCCTTCGAGAGTTGGATCAATCTTTACAACGGCTTGGCACCGACCATCTCGACATTTGGCAACTTCACGCATGGGATGACATCACACCTTTAGACGAGTCTCTTGCAGCGCTTGATGTGGCCGTCATCTCTGGCCGAGTGCGGTATGCAGGAATTTCCAATTACACCGGTTGGCAAACAGCTCGGGCATTCTCTATCCAGGACAATGCAGCTCTGAAGGCGACGATCGCCTCAACACAGAATGAGTACTCACTCCTTTCGAGAAATGTGGAGAGGGAGATACTCCCCTGTGCCCAAGCATTAGGAATGGGATTCTTAGCGTGGAGTCCACTCGGTCGAGGCGTACTCACTGGAAAATATCGAAGTGGACTTCCGATCGACTCTCGCGGAGCAAGCCCTCATTTCGCGGGTTTCGTGGAGCCGTATTTGGATCAACGTTCGCGCAGCATTGTTGATGCCGTGGCTGCCGCTTCTGACGGTCTAGGTATCGCACCTTTAGAGGTTGCACTCGCTTGGGTGCGCGATGCTCCTGGAGTGACATCTGCAATCGTAGGTGCGCGAACGGCCGCACAGCTTCGCGGCGTGCTTCTTGCCGAAGGCGTCACTCTTCCTGCAGTTGTTCGCGATGCTCTAAATGATGTGTCAACTCCGAGCTAAGGAGATGTAACGATGGCCAAACAGCAAAGCGTTTTGGAGTATCGAACGATTACGGTCCCCAAGGACTTCCCGCGCAGTGCTGTGAAATCAATGCTCGTCGAAGAAGCCGAACTCCACCATTGGACCTTGGATAAAGTACAGATTCGTCACGACGGAAAGCGCATCATCACACTTCGACGGAGAATTATTCGCGCCATCCGAATTGATTTTGGCTAAACGTTTCGCAGGAAGCGATCCAGCACTCGTGCCCCAAATTTGAGGCTCTCCACCGGTACCCGCTCATCGATTCCATGAAAGAGCGCCGTGAAATCCAGATCTGCCGGCAATTTGAGTGGCGAGAATCCATAGCCTTTGATTCCCAACTGCGAGAGCGCCTTGTTGTCCGTGCCGCCGCTCAATGTATACGGCACGGGGATCCCCTCTGGGTCCTCGGCGAGAATCGAGTTCACCATGTTCTCCACCATTGCGCCTTCGAACGCAGCCTCAAGTGCAATGTCTGAAGTAATCGTCTCCACCCGCACCTTTTCACCTGCCAGAGTGCGAATTGTTTCGTTGAGTTCATCTTCAAACCCGGGAAGGAAACGACCGTCGATTACCGCACTTGCCGTCTGAGGGATGACGTTCTCTTTATACCCAGCATTCAATCGCGTGGGATTTGCAGTGTTTCGTAAAGTGGCGCCCACCAGTCGCGCTACTGGGCCTAATCGCGCTACGAGAGGTTCAGGATCATTAGGGTCATACTCGACTCCCAAAACTTCTGCCACCCGCTCAAGGAGTTCATCAACTGATTTAGTTCGGCGAAGTGGCCACTCATAATTTCCGATACGAGCGACTGCTTCGGCAACGGCTGTGACGGCGTTATCCGGATGCACCATAGAGCCATGACCAGCGCGTCCTTCGGCAACCAGACGCATCCAATGGATGCCTTTCTGAGCGGTTTCGATCAGATAGAGGCGAGCTTTGTTTTCCAGCGTGATGGAAAATCCACCCACCTCAGAGATCGCTTCATTGCATCCTGCAAAAACATCTGGTCGGTTCTCCACCATCCACCGAGAGCCATAGCTTCCGCCAGCTTCCTCATCGGCAAAGAAGACCAGTGAGATATCCCGAGGAGGCTGATACCCACTTCGGGCCCAACTACGCACGGTAGCGAGCATCATGGCGTCCATATCCTTCATGTCGACGGCCCCGCGACCCCATACCGCGCCATCTTGGATCACACCGGAGAAGGGATCGACTGACCAATCTTTTGCGTCGGCCGGCACTACATCGATATGGCCGTGAAGGACCAACCCCGGTCGATCACTTGCACCTTTAATGCGGGCGGCCACGTTCGTGCGCCCAGGGGCAGATTCGATCAGTTCGGACTCAATACCGACCTCTGCAAGGCATGAGTGAATATATCGGGCGACCTCTTGCTCGTCTCCGCGATCGCCAAAGTTCTCCGAAGGGATTCTGATCAGGTCTTGCAGAATCGCTACGGTCTCATTCTCCATGGTCTCTTCCATGGCTACATCATGGCGCATAGGGATCCCTGATGGGCCTCCAGGGAGGGAAAAGCCGGCAAATTGGGTGTGAGTCGGTGAAGTTGGTACTCTCGCCCTTCACACCTTGTCCGGGTGGCGGAATAGGCAGACGCGCTAGCTTGAGGTGCTAGTGCCCGAAAGGGCTTAGGGGTTCAAGTCCCCTCTCGGACACCAAATGGCGTTAATTGCCTCG
>WLIL01000140.1 GCA_009702245.1 Actinomycetota bacterium | reverse complement strand
GCACCAACTATGCCTGAAGGATCGACAGAAATTCGGCCTCATCGCTTAGCGGTTGGCCTCTATGACATTGAGGGAAGCGCCCTTGTCCGGCGTAGTAGTCACGAACTCGATGTTGTGGGAAGCGAAACGGTCGTTGTAGATCTGGCCGGCCTCCCCAAGGCCGACGTGCTGCTCATCAACGATCTCGATTACTCATATGCCAAGATTCGCTTTGATGCAGACTCACTCAAGGCGCTCGTCTCGCATATCGATCAATTCGGCGATCCGCTCACACAATCTCTTGCCTGGGCCGCGGCTTGGGACATGATTCGCGACGGCGAACTCGCAGCGACACACTTCTTGGCGCTTGGTCTGCAGGCGCTACGCGGGAATAGCTCATTAGTTCTAGTTGCCCGCACCGTCACCGCCCACCTTTCTACCGCCGTAGAGCTTTACTCAGCGCCTGCCAATCGTGACGCTCTCCGAATCACACTTGCAGATGGCTTACATGAGCTCATGGCATCAGCTCAGCCAGGAAGCGGTGAGCAACTCTCATTTGCCCGCGCCTTTGTGAATGCAGCCGCAAACTCACCATCTCCGGCGCATCACACTCAACTAAAATCGATGCTTGATGGCGCAGTTGAAGGCCTGATAATCGACACCGACTTACGCTGGCTCATTGTCGGTTGCCTCGCCCAAGTGAACTTGCTTTCAGAATCTGCGATTAACGAAGAGCTCGAGCGCGACAACACCGCAGACGGGCACCGCTCTGCAACTTACGCACTCGCCGCACGTCCCGATGCCAATTCGAAGCGCGCAGTGTGGGATCGCATCATCAGCGGAACAGAGGCCAACCACACCAACGATGCTCTCATCGCCGGATTCCGTCGACCATCGCAACGTGACTTACTCTCCGTATACGTCGATGAGTATTTTGCCATCCTTGAAGAGATCTGGGGACGAGTCACGTACGAAATTTCGTCAACAATTGTGAATCTGACATTCCCCATTTACGAAACAACAGCTGCCACTTTAACTAAGTGCGAGAAATGGCTCTCGGATCATCCAGACGCCGCACCTGGCTTACGCAGATTCGTTGCAGAGAATCGAGACGCGTTATCGCGGGCACTTATCGCGCAGAAATCCGATGCTCTTTAGAGTTCCCAATCGGGACGCTCAAGACCAGCAACACCCCGACCTTTCTCTCCGGTAGTAACCCACACAATCGCAGAAATGAATAGAAATACTCCGACCGCGATGCCCACTAGGAGAAGGTTAGTTTCGAGTGTGCTCATAGTTGAGAGCCTACCTCAAGCGATTGCGCTAGAAGCGCCATAGGGTTCTAGGTATTGCACCCATGTGGGGTCTGCTCGACCCGATCCAAGAATGCGCCAAGCAGCACCTGCTGGTTCGATCGGCTTATGGCGCATACGCCAACCTAAATCTTTAAGCATGCGATCGGCCTTCACATGATTACAGCGGTGGCACGCGGACACCACGTTTTCCCAGGCGTGCGATCCCCCACGACTACGTGGCAACACATGATCAATGCTGGTTGCTGGTGCATCGCAGTACACGCAGCGTCCGCCGTCTCTTGCAAAGATGGCACGCCTAGTGAGTGGCACTGCGTGGCGATAAGGAACACGAATGTATTTAGTGAGTCGAATGACTGCAGGGAGAACTACTGCTCCGCCAGGATGTTTAAGGATGTGTGCCGACTCTTGCACCGTGATGGCTCGATTATTGAGGACCAGAATAAGCGCGCGGCGATCCGAGACGACACCGAGAGGCTCGTAGGTGGCGTTCAACACGAGTGATTGCCGCATCTGCGCTTCTTCCCCAGCGCGTGGCCCGCGCCGTCTAGGGAAATCCTGCCCCGCGCTCGGGTGTTTCTCCAGCATTGACCGGGCGAGCCTTCGCTAAATATTGGGTGAACTCCCCGCGTGAACATCGCCCCTAGGCCCTTCGGGGATAACCTTGGCATATGACAACGGCAGCAGAAGCCCTTTCGGCACACCCCATCTGGCTCTGGTTTAAGGATGCCCCGTTGCACGTTCTCACGATCCTGGTGGTCGCGATTGTCATCCTTTGGGTGGGCAGAAGAGCCATCTCGCGCATCATCTCCCGAGTCACTACTGCCCCAGAGAACGGTTCCCGCCATCACCAACGGCGCCGTGAACGTGCGATGACCATGGGCAGCATTCTGCGCTCCACCATGAACGCGGCAATTGGAGTGGTGGCCCTAGTAATGATCCTTGGCGAACTCGGCCTTAACGTGGCACCGATAATCGCAAGTGCAAGCGTGCTGGGTCTGGCCGTCAGCCTGGGCGCGCAGAACATTGTCAAGGACATGGTGTCTGGCATCTTCATGCTCTTCGAAGACCAATACGGCGTCGGAGATCACATCATCATTAATGAGTCCGAAGGTACTGTCGAGTCTGTAGGCCTTCGAGTTACCACCGTTCGCTCAATAGATGGAACACTTTGGTACGTGCGCAATGGTGAAATTCTCAAGTTAGGGAATAAGTCACAACCGTGATCTTGATCTACGACGGCGAGTGCGAATTCTGCCGCAATTGTGTTCAGTGGATTCAATCACGCTTACAACTGAAAGCTATCCCGTTCCAAGAAGCTGACCTCGCTCAATTCTTACTCTCGGAAGCAGAAGCAGCGAGTTCGGTACACTTGATTCTCGACAATCGCGCGCTCTCCGGGGCAGACGCAGTTGCTTATCTGTTGATACTCACCCGTTTCAAGATTCTTGGAGCTCTCATACACGGGGCGCGACCACTCAGCGAAGTTGCTTATAAATGGATCGCTTCGCACAGGAATTCCAGAACGGTCCGGGTGCTAAATAGGATGATTCGACGATCTGTCGCACAGGCTAAAAGATAACAAATAAGTGCATCACCAGACTTTGACAACCGAGAAGAATCGACAGTCTTCTCTCATTTACGCTCACAAATCGAATATTTGAGTCCGAAAGTTTCAATCTAAGAAATGTCCGGACAAATTCTTGGTTGAGTATTAGCGTGTGACACCTATTGAATTGATTGCTATTGATCGCTACGTTGAAAGCCAAAATCGTTCCCGAGTTCGCAGATCTGCGGCTTTAGCTATTTCTCGATCAATGTGGAGGTCGCACATGGCTATGAATGAGACACACGCAGACGTCGACATCTTTTCATTCGCCAACCAAATTGCCTCAGAGTTGGGCGGCCCAGTCACGATCGAGGATCCCTCTTGGAAGGTTCTTGCCTATTCCACGATCCACGACCGAATCGACAGCGCAAGAAAAAAGACAATCCTCGGCCATGCGGTACCAAGCGATTATTTCAATTTATTAGAGCAAAATAAAGTTATCGAACGATTCAAAGCTGGGGATGACATTCTAGAGATTCCAGAGAAACCATCAATTAAATTTTCTAGGAGACTTGCAGCACCGATTCGGCTGAACAATGAGGTCGTGGGATCGATTTGGCTAGCCGAGTCGAGTGGCACACTGAATTGTGAGTCAGAGAATCTACTTAAGCGTGCAGCAGGAGTTGCATCTACCTACTTCGCCGTTAGAACAAAAGAGAGTAGTCCTGAGTCCGAATTATTTCTCTTTCAACTCCTTCAAGGTGAAGGGGACATGGCTTTTCTTGCTAGATACTTCCATCTCTCGCCAAAATCGTCCCAACTAGTTGTTACCGTGGATCTCAATTCCATATCACACTCATCTAAATCCTTAATCAATTCCAAATTTGGTAAGAATCTGACTGAAGCGGGTATTGACTACCGAGTTCTAGAACAATCTGATATCACTCACTACATTTGTGCTTCTTCCGATAATAATGACCTGTTGTTACTTCCCAGAGTGGAAAAATCTGTTCAAAAAACGATATCTAATGAAATTTCTCACTTCAAAATAGCAATTGGATGTGTCAAAAAGGGAGTCGCAGAGATTCACGAGTCAAGATCTGAGGCAGACCGTGTTTTGAACTATATGAAAACGAACCTGATCTACGGCTTCGCAGAGTTCAATGCCACCCGAACGCAAGTCGTATTGTCGGAACTCATTCTCGGCATGAGCGAAAACCACGAGACACTTATTGGGCCCCTGCAGCGCCTTGACGACCAACCAGCAACTGATCGCGATGAGGCGCTATCTACGTTGAAGGCTCATTATGACTCTTTTGGCAATTCATCCGAAGCAGCCCGTGTGCTTGGAATCCATC
>WLIL01000014.1 GCA_009702245.1 Actinomycetota bacterium | reverse complement strand
CGGCTAGATTTGAATCGGCCGAAGCGTTCGATGCAATGGTCTTGGGGTTGGTGCTAAGAATTTGTCTTCCTGGGTCTGCGAAAGTGACTGACTGAGCCGAGCGACCAGAGACGTGCACTGTTTGTTCCACACTCGTTGCCTTCGAAAATGTGGAATCACCCGACTGTGAGGCGGTAATCACACAGTCGCCTTCGGCTTCGGTGCGAATCTTTGTTCCGTCTACGATCGTGCAGACACCGGTTTGGGCTGACTCTAATGACACCGTGAGTCCAGAGTCCGAAGAGGCACCCGCATCAAAGGTCACTCCTGCGGCCCGGGTTCCTGGATCCGGGAAGGTGATGGCTTGAGATCGGCTTGTTACAGTGATTCCAAGATCGTAATCCGCGCCGTTATAAACAAGTCCGTCGTGAACTTGGAACTTGATAACCACTGGACTTGAGCCAGTGAAACGCAAGTTTTCCAAGTCAATATCTGAAGTAAGAATTTCTTCGTCGCGCGTGACATCTCGCCATGTTCCCGATACTCGATGCTGAAATGATCCACTGGAAGGCAGAGCAGTAATTCTCACTTTGTAAAAGGGGTTTGAATCACTGTCTGCGAATGACGCAGCACCGAAATCATTCCGGGTGAGCGTAGTTGCGCTTCCGGCAGTGAGAATAGCGGCGGTATTAGCGGCACTGGGAGCGAGGTTTGCGGGGTTGTTAACAATGCTGATACCAATTGCAGGGGTCTCAGATCTAGGAATAGTCACGGTTGCCGAACCTGAGTTACAGCTACCCCCAGTTTGGGCTTTTGTCACGGCAAATTTCTTCGTGGTAGCCACTGATGTGATGACCATTGCAACGCCGTTATAACCAGTAGTAGAACAACTCGTGACCGTCACGCTTTGACCAACAGAAAAGCCATGGTTGTTAGAAGTTGTATAGGTAACGGAGCCACCAGATGTACTAATTCCAGTAATTGATCTGGGTCCAATAGTCCTTTCCGACACAACGACCGGATCAGTGATCGATGCGCCCCAAGCAAGCGCGCTAAATGAAATGCCGAAATATCCGATCGCATCCGTACTTCCAATGAGGCCTACGGCGACGTTGATACTGCTCAGTGTCAGGTAGGTGACTTGAACCATGTCCTGCGGGACGTTAGCTAAATTCGTTGTCTCGGTGGAGGTAAATCGTTCCAACCGCGTACCCGACACGGTACTTGCGGTTAATTCTGTGTCATTGGTCAAGGTGTACTGCTGAAAGCCGCTGAACTCGGTAAATTGATAACCGCTGCCCCCATTATCGAGATCGATAGACGAAATCGTGACATTCTTCAGGACCACGGGTGTTCCCGTACTTGAGCCGGTGTATGTGCCATGTTCATAAAAAGCGAAGTTGAAAACAGCTTTGCCATTACTTCCGGTAAGTTGTAGATCCGGCTGGAAATACCCAGCATTTGCTGACGCTGAAGTTCCGTCATACGTGGTGATGTTTGTATTTGTGGTAGTAGTTGTTACTACCGCATCAACAGTATTTCCCGCCGAGATGGTGGCTACGTTGTAGTAGAGAACTGTGTCACCGTTGCTCGTACCACCAGTAGAAGTGAAATTTCGATAATCATTGAGTTGGGTGGCGGTACCACCGGAAGTATAAGTACCAGTTGCGGCACTAAGTACCGTAAAAGAAGTGCTTGTTCTCGTATTAATAATGACATTTGACAAGTTGAATCTATTAACGGGATTCGAGGTGACACTCGTGATCGTCACTAGTTGTCCGGCAGTGAACGAGTTTGATGCCGTGTACGTAATAACTCCGCCAGAAGTTGTCACTCGGGTGATTGTCGCCGTGAGATTGGAGTGGTTGAAAGTGAGCGTGTTGCCCGTCATGTCAAAAGTGGCGGCCTGTGCTGGGTTGGGAGGACCGACAATTACCGTGAGCAGGGAGAGTAAAAGCGCAACAAGGGTCCCGAGCGATGTAGCTCGCCAGTCGCGCTTGATCATCTGTACTCCTCCTCTCGCTCCGTCACTGCTCTCGACACCGTACAGACCGTAGGACGATGTTGCACATGTCTCTATGGAAAAGCTTGAGTAGATCGAGATTTTTCACCCAAATAGCGGGATTCCCCAGCATTTACGAGATCGTCATTGGCCTTGCTTGGCGAGTGTCGCAAGTGAGATGGGGTGAGCAATGGGGCGATTGTGAATCCCACGCAACTCATCATCAGTAGCGGATCTTCCTATTTCAGCTCCCACCACATCGGCAACTATTCGGCCACAGACTCTTCCTTGGCACATTCCCATGCCACACCGCGAAAGCAATTTAGCTGTGCGCACGTCACTCGCACCCAAATCGTGCACCACATTTCGTACTTGCGCGAACGTAACTTCTTCGCACCTGCAGATAATTGTTTCGGGGTGAAGCCAAGAACGCCAACCCTCACGAATCTTGTAGACGCTGAGTAGCGCCTGCGCAAACTTGCGGATTCTAGAACGTTCTTGGGCTAACCCCACACTTCGATTCTTTGCATCCATCGTAGAGATTAAACCGCGTTGCACTGCAATAGCAATCCCCGCAACACGTCCCTCAATGAGTGCGAGATCAACGCCACCCACGCCAGTGGATTCACCCGCTGCAAAAACGCCATGTTGTGATGTCTCCTGAAATGCATCAACGTGTACCACCACAGATCTATCGATTACATCAATATCGGTGGTAACTCCGAGTGAATGCGCAAGAGTGAGATCAGGAGTGAATCCCCATCCAGTAGCGATGGCATCGCATTTATGTACTTCTACACTTCCAGGTTTCACAGCAAAGTTGCGATCGACTTTTGCGATGACAACTTCTTCTACACGGCCGTCTCCACGAGCTTCAATAATTGCGTAGCCGATGCGGATGGGGACTTTGGCGGTAGCGAGAATCTTGAAATAGCGCGCTGCGTCTTTCATTTTGCTGAAGTCGACCGCTCCGAGATGGTTGATCCAACCATTCACCCGGTTTGCTTCCAAGACGCCGAGTACCTTCACGCCCGCTTCCACTAGCGATGCAGCGACTGGAAGTAAGAAAGGTCCGGTGCCCGCAACAAATACCGCACGCCCTAAGAGAGCACCCGATGCTTTAAGGAGGGCCTGCGCGCCGCCGGCAGTCATGGAACCCGGAAGATCCCAACCAGGGAAAGGTAAAGAGCGGTCATACGCGCCAGTGGCTATCAGCAGCGTCTCACTCGCCAACGAAGTGCCGTCATTGAGCCAAACACTCGCGACTCCATCGTGATAAGAAGCGCGCCAGACTTGTGATCCACCACGCACTTCAATTTCTGAATGCCGGGAGATTTCATCTTGAAGTGCAAAGAAGCGTTCTCCATCATGTGAGAACTTGGCATCTGCACCATGTCGCCAATATTGGCCACCAAGTCTGGGATTGGAATCGATGATGATGGCATCTCCACCGGCACGGGCAATCTCGACGGCAGCGCTCATGCCTGCGGGGCCTCCGCCGATGATAATTGTGCGACTCATGAGGTGACCTCGATGCGCATACCGTCACGCAACTGGGTAATACATGCGCGCTGGTTAGCTATTCCATCTATTGTCACGATGCAATCGAAACAGACACCGATGCCACAGAACATTCCACGGGGATTATCTTCAAAGCGCGTCTTCCGAAGAACCTGTTGCCGACGCTTAAGTAAGAACGTGCCCACGTTTTCACTCTCGGTGGCTTCGATTTCCGCCCCGTTCACAAATACTTTCATGCCACACCTTGGAATCGTGACGGCAGAAATGGGGTGGCATCCATAAAAGTCGGCTTTCCAAGAATCATTGCAGTAAGTAGCTCTCCCGAACCAGGCGCGGTGCCAATGCCCGCACCTTCGTGGCCGGCACAGTGGAATAGCCCTTTCACATTCGCGTCCTCACCGATAACTGGAAGATGATCTGGCGAGTAGGGACGAAATCCGTGATAGACGCGTAGCAACTCTAATTTTGAGAGCACCGGAAAGACCGAGATGGCTTGCTTGGCTAATCGCTCTAGAGCGGCCATATTCATACGCGAATCAAAACCAATACGTTCTCGTGATGCGCCAATCAGAATGGTGCCACTCTCGGTACCCTCAACTACTGCACTGGATTGCAACTCGGGTGAATCACTCGCCACATTCGCGACATAATCAGCGTCGTAGACCTTGTGATGAATCAGTCTGGGTGCTGGCGTAGTCACCAGAATGAATCCGCGCCTTGGCATGATGGAGAGTTCGCTGCCAGCAAGGCGCGCGATATCTCCTGCCCATGTTCCAGTGGCGTTTACTACGTATCGCGTGGAGATTTCTTCGCGCGCAGTACGCACACCTGTTATCGCTCCGTCTTTATCTTTCAAAAAACCGAGCACCTCAGTGCGTTGCCACACTTCACCTTTGAGATGGCGCACCGTACGCAAAAAGTACGCAGCTGAAAGCATCGGTTGGCACTGGCCGTCGCCGGGGTAGTGAATGGCGGTCTCAATATCGGGGTTCATGTGTGGCTCTAATTCGCGCAAACGTGCGCCATCTACTTCGATGGTTTCAATTCCATGTGCACTCTGATGGGCGGCAAGTTTACGAAGGCCAGCCATGCCTGAGTCGGTTCGAGAGAGCGCGATGCCGCCTTTAGCGTGCAATTCAAAGTTATTTCCGATCCGGTCCGCAATTTCAAACCAGGCATCTCGCGAGCGCACAGCCAGTTCTATCTCGGGGACGATCTCTTTATCAGAGACCATAATGTTGCCTTCGCCGGCGCCAGTGGTGCCGCCAGCAATTGGACCACGATCAACAACAATCACTTTGAGACCAGCCTCCGCCATGATCAGCGCACAGCTACTTCCCACCACACCTGCGCCAATGACAACGACGTCAGCTGTCTTCATGCGCGTTGCTCATTATTTGAAACGGTTGGAATTTCGCATGGAGCGCCATCACAACAATTGGTCTTCATGTGGCAATGCGGGCAGAGCCAACGTGTAGAGACTGGGTCATAGGGTTGACCGCAGAAATCACAGGGCATCTGATTATTCGCACTCATCTTCTAATCCTGCCTGATTCGCCCATGAGTCACAACGAGTGAGCAAGTGCGGCGGCTGCGATTCCCAACACAAGGGTGGCAAGTAGGTTCATCCACGCAATTCCATGTTTCTTCGCCACAAAGAGCGTATGCGTTTCCATCGCAAAGGTTGACCAGGTGGTAAACGCCCCAGCAAACCCGATACCGAGGATGAGGAGCGTACTTCCGCCACCGGTAATTACTAAGCCCAGAATGAAACTGCCGAGAATGTTGATCACCAACGTACCAAGTGGCCAGGGGGATCCGTGAAGGCGGCGAATTCCGAGGTCAACGAGGTAGCGGGCAGGAGCGCCCACTCCGGCACCGAGCATGACAAGGAGGGCTCTCACTTAGCCACTCGCTTACGTGCGGTGGTAACCGTGACGACGACCAATAAATAGGTGCCGGCGAGTGAAGCCACAATGTAGGCGAGCGCTTTCCCACTTTGACCAGTGTTGAAATAACTATCTACCTCCACTGCAAATGCGGAGTAAGTAGTGAAGCCACCGCAGAATCCGGTGCCTAGTAGGGGCTGCCACCACCACTTCGGGGCGGAATGTTCTTCCGCGTAAACAATAATGAGTGCCAGCAAAACGGCTCCCAGATAATTCACCAACAGCGTGCTCCAAGGAAACGAGCTCTCATCCATCGCGCCAGCAATTGCCCAACGCACAAGCGAACCGACCATCCCACCTACGGCAATAACCCCAAGGGACTTCGATAATTTCATTTAACGACTGCCCGCGTAAGTCCCTGTCGTAAGAGAGAGCCGATCACGCTTATTAAGAGCGACCCAAAGAGTGCAGACCAAAAAGAAGTGATGGTGAGGGCATCCGTCCATGCCGCTGTGAGTGCAAACATGCCCGTGTTAATGACCAACATGAAGAGTCCAAAGGTAATGAGGGTGATGGGAATCGTGAGAACTTTGACGATAGATCCAATGAAAGCGTTCACAAATCCAAAGATGAGCGCTATCCAAAGGAACGACCAGAGACCACCCGAGACATCTATTCCGGGAACCAGTGCAGCAGCCACCCAGATAACAAATGCTGAGATGGCCCAACGAAGTAATAACTGCATAAAGTGATTCTTACTTATCTTTCGGGTAGGGGCAGTGGCGACACCCGCGGTTGCAGCATCGTTCCCGATTCACGAGGTAGACCTCGGTCATCACAAAAAGACCAGTTAACGGATCTATATATCCCGCATCTCCACGTTCACACGCCTCTCGATGAGCGGTGATAACCCGCGCATCGAACTCCACCTGGTTTAGAGACCTTCGCGACGACGGATTTTGCTACCCAGCCAACGAACAGGGTCGTACTTCACATCGACGACGCGTTCCTTCATTGGAATGATCGCGTTGTCAGTGATCTTGATGTGCTCGGGACAGACTTCGGTGCAGCACTTGGTGATGTTGCACATGCCAAGGCCGTGATCTTCTTGTGCAGCACGCTTACGATCGAGAGTATCAAGTGGGTGCATGTCGAGCTCAGCGAGACGAATGAAGAAGCGCGGACCTGCAAACGCTTCCTTATTCTCTTCGTGATCGCGAATAACGTGGCACGTGTCTTGGCAGAGGAAACATTCAATGCACTTGCGGAACTCTTGACTGCGCTCCACATCGATTTGTTCCATGCGGTACTCGCCAGGCTTGAGGTGAGCTGGCCCCGCAAATGCAGGAATTTCCAGCGCCTTCTTGTAGTTAAAAGAAACGTTAGTAACCAAGTCGCGAATAACCGGGAACGCACGGAGTGGAGTCACTGTAATGGTTTCTTCATCCGTAAAAGTGTTCATACGCGTCATACACATCAAACGTGGACGACCGTTAATTTCAGCGCTGCAAGAACCACACTTGCCAGCTTTGCAATTCCAACGGACTGCCAGATCTGGAGTTTGCGTGGCTTGAAGGCGATGAATCACATCGAGTACGACTTCGCCTTCATTGACCTCAATGTTGTAATCCTTCAACGCGCCATCGCTGGCATCACCACGCCATACACGGAATTTAGCTGTCCGAGTCATGCGTTAGCTCCCTTCGAGTGGCGAGTTAATTCTTCTGGAGTCATGTACTTCCCCAACTCCTCAATGTCGAAAAGATTAAGAAGTTCATCGCGCATCTCTGGAAGAGCTAGTTTTTCAACCGCCACTTCACCATTCGTAAAATGCGAAACAAGATTGAACTTGCGCCATTCAGCACTCATCTTGGGGAAATCTTCACGGGTGTGACCACCTCGTGATTCCTCGCGAATAAGGGCGGCGTGTGCGATGCAATCCGAGACCAGCAACATGTTCTCAAGGTCGAGAGCTAAGTGCCAGCCAGAGTTAAATGCCGAACCACCAGGGCAGGTGATGTTTGCTAGGCGAGCACGGAATCCTTTGAGTTTGCTCAGCGATTCTTCAAGCTCTGACTTGGTGCGAATGATGCCGACCAAGTCGTTGGTCACTTGTTGGAGGTCGGCTTGGATCGTGTAGGGATTCTCGCCACCAGGGTTACGGAGCGGAGCAAGTGCGTGATCACTCGCTTTGGTGATCGACGCATCTGACACCTTAGGGGTGTTGCCGCTAAGACTTTGGAAGTAAGCAACGGCGCCTGCGCCTGCGCGACGTCCGAAGACGAGTAGATCGGAGAGTGAATTTCCACCGAGACGGTTTGATCCGTGCATACCGCCGGCAGATTCACCTGCGGCAAAGAGACCAGGAACCCCTGATGCTGCGCCGGTGTCGGGATCGACAAGGATGCCGCCCATCACGTAGTGACACGTCGGGCCGACTTCCATAGCCTGAGTGGTGATGTCGACGTCAGCAAGTTCCTTGAATTGATGCCACATCGAAGGAAGTTTCTTCTTGATGACATCGGGTGCGAGACGCGTCGATACATCTAGGAATACGCCACCGTGTGGTGATCCTCGGCCAGCTTTTACTTCGGAGTTGATAGCGCGAGCTACCTCATCGCGAGGCAAGAGCTCTGGTGGGCGACGATTGTTATCAGGATCGGCATACCAGCGATCGCCTTCTTCTTCACTCTGTGCATACTTCTCTTTGAAAACTTCTGGGATGTAATCGAACATAAAGCGACGGCCTTCAGAGTTACGAAGTACACCGCCATCGCCACGTACCGATTCAGTTACCAAAATGCCACGTACAGAAGGTGGCCACACCATGCCGGTTGGATGGAATTGCACGAACTCCATATCGACCAATTTACCGCCAGCTTTTAAGGCGAGTGCGTGACCGTCGCCGGTTCCTTCCCAAGAATTACTTGTTACCTTGAAAGATTTACCGATTCCGCCAGCAGCAATAACGATTGCTGGTGCTTCAAAGAGAATGAGGTTCCCGGTTTCGCGGATGTAACCGAATGCTCCTGCGGCCCGATCGCCATCCTTAATGATTTCAGTAATGGTGGTCTCAGCAAATACCTTGATGCGAGCTTCTGCATCGCCAAACTCCACTGCATCTTTTTGTTGCAGAGAAACGATGGCTTGTTGCATGGTGCGGATAAGTTCAAGACCAGTGCGATCACCCACGTGAGCAAGGCGTGGATACTCATGACCACCGAAGTTGCGCTGGCTAATTTTTCCTTCTTTGGTGCGATCAAAGAGCGCGCCCCAGGTTTCCAATTCCCAGACACGATCCGGTGCTTCTTTCGCGTGTAACTCCGCCATCCGGAAGTTGTTGAGGAACTTGCCACCACGCATCGTGTCGCGGAAGTGAACCTGCCAATTATCCTTGCTATTTACGTTACCCATGGCCGCGGCGATACCGCCCTCAGCCATCACAGTATGAGCTTTTCCAAAAAGGGACTTGCAGATGATGGCGGTTCGCAGGCCAGCAGCGCGGGCTTCTACTGCCGCACGCAAACCAGCACCACCGGCGCCAATAACTACAACGTCGAATGAATGACGTTCAATCTCAGTCACAGTTACTCCTAGAAAATCTGTAGATCGGTGATGAAGCCGGTGGATACGGACCGAACATAGAAATCAGCGAGCGCAACACCGATTAATGAGATCCACGCAAACTTTGGATGATGGTGGTTGAGTTCTGAAATCTTTGTCCAAAGCTTGTAACGCACTGGGTGCTTAGAAAAGTGCTTCAGGCGTCCGCCAACGGTATGGCGGCAGGTGTGACAAGAGAGTGAGTAGAGCCAAAGGAACGTGGCGTTAGCTAGGAGCACCAATGTGCCCACCTGCATGTGGCCCCATTCGCCTTCGGAGTTCTTGAAAGCCAAGATCGCATCGTAGGTCAGAATGACGTTGAAAATGAGACCGGCGTAGAAGAACCAACGGTGTGCATTCTGCAAGATCAATGGTTGACGGGTTTCGCCGGTGTAAGTCTTATGTGGTTCAGCAACGGCGCATGCTGGTGGTGATTGCCAGAAAGCGCGGTAATACGCCTTGCGGTAGTAGTAGCAAGTCATTCGAAAACCAAGTGGGAAGAGCAAGATGATGAGCGAAGGAGAGAAAGTCCACCAAGAGCCGAAAGGTTGACCAAGATCTGATGAGCCTTCTACACACGAAGTGGCTAGACAGGGCGAGTAGAAAGGCGAGACGTATGGCTCTACGAAGTAGTGCGCATTCTCAAAGGCGCGCCATGTCGAGTAAATAATGAAAGAGACCAGCACGGCGACAGTGATCAGGGGTTGTACCCACCACTTGTCGGTACGCAGGTGGCGCGCAGCTATCTTGGCGCGACCTGGGGTCGTCATCGTCCCGCTCATAAGGATTCCCATCGCTCTCACCGCTGCCTCTAAGCAGTGGTGTAACAAGTGTGGACGAGGGGCTTGCCTACCGCTACCGGTGCGAGAGTGGGGTTAGCCACATGTCGCTGGGAAAGGTGAATTCCCCAGACGAGTAGGGACGATCTGAGCGGAGGACGTGGGATTCGAACCCACGATAGGTTTCCCTATATCGGTTTTCAAGACCGACGCCATCGGCCACTAGGCGAGTCCTCCGCGGGAGAACTTACCCGATTTCTATGGATCAACCCTATTTGCAGGGCGCGTAGGCTCTCCTTATGCGTGCCATAGCTCTCTCAGGTTTCGGCGGGGTGGAATGTCTCACCGAAAAAGACCTCACAATCCCTTCGATTGCCCCTCATGAAGTACTAGTTGAGGTAGCGGCGAGTGCGGTGAACCGAGCTGACCTCCTCCAACGTCAAGGTTTCTATCCACCACCCAAGGGCGCCAGTGAGATTCTCGGACTTGAATGCTCGGGGCGGATCGCCCAAGTGGGCAGCGAGGTCACTGGTTGGAAGATCAACGATCTCGTGTGTGCAGTCGTGACTGGCGGTGGATATGCCGAATTCGTGGCGGTACCCGCAGGCCAACTCATGCCAATACCTGACGGAATTGATCTGGTGGCAGCCGCGGCGCTTCCGGAAGTGACCTGCACCGTCTGGTCGAATCTCTACATGTTGGCCGGTTTACGCGAAGGCGAGAAAATTCTGATTCACGGTGGCGCAAGTGGAATTGGCACGATGGCGATTCAATTGGCTAAGTGGACCGGTGCCGAAATTTTTACTACCGCGAGTGCTAGCAAGCATGAGGTCTGTAGATTTTTAGGTGCAGATCATTGCATCGATTACAAGAGTGAGGATTTCTCAGAGATCGCCAAAGATATCAATGTGATTCTCGATGTCATGGGCGCCTCATATCTTGAGAAGAATATGAAAGTACTTGCTCCCAATGGACGCATTGTTGTCATTGGTTTGCAAGGCGGTCGAAAGACCGAAATCGATTTAGGGGTGCTTTTAAGTAAGCGAATCTCACTTATCGCGACCACTCTTCGTGGACGTACAGATGCTGAGCGTGCGGTAATCACCGCGAGTACGGTTGCGCACGTGTGGCCTCTGATTGCTGATGGGACCATTAAGCCGGTGGTGGATTCTTACTTACCACTTGCCGAAGTTGCCGCCGCGCACGAAAAGGTGGGCGCTAACGCCCACATTGGTAAAGTTGTATTGGTAGTCAACGCCGATCTGGCGTAAGTGCCATAATGAAATCATGAGCGAAGAAGAGACGGTTCTTATCCCTGGGGCTTCGGCAGAAACCCCTGAGGAGATGCCATCAGATCTCATCGAGCAGCCCGCCAAAGTTTTGCGCATCGGCTCCATGGTGAAGCAATTACTCGATGAGGTAAAGAGTGCACCACTTGATGAAGCATCTCGTCGTCGCCTTCGCGACATTCACCGGCAATCTATCAAGGAACTTGAAAGTGGTTTGGCTCCAGAACTTGTAGAGGAGTTAGAACGACTCTCGCTGCCGTTTATGGATAATGAAATTCCTAGCGAGGCTGAGTTGCGCATTTCTCAAGCGCAACTTGTGGGTTGGCTTGAAGGACTCTTTCACGGAATTCAAACGGCGCTCTTTGCCCAGCAGATGGCGGCCCGGGCGCAATTTGAAGAGATGAAGCGTCGATCAATTACTACAAGTGAAAGCGATAAATCTTCAGGGCCTTATTTGTAAAATTAAGTGATCTAGCGGGTAAGTTTCGCAATCTCTCGATATACGTCAAGATCTCCAGCAAAAGGTTGGCTGATGCGTGGGCGGTGTATGACGATGTCAGTAAATCCAATCTCCTGATACATATTTGCTAATCTTTCAAATTCACTGACCGATTTCATCCACGCTTCATTCCGTGAACTTGCAAGGAATACCCGATCGATAGAATCGAAATCTCTACCAATCCGCGCACATTCGTCCCGAAGCATTGAGATTTGTTTCTGGACGCTCATGAAGTGCTCCTGTTCGGTAGCTTCTAACGGATTACTTGAATCACCGTTTGATACCCAACCACTTCCGAACTTGGCCGCCAGGGAAATACCACGCTTCCCTGTTCCAGCAATTACAAAAGGAATCCGAGGTTGTTGAGTGCACCCAGGAATACTGCGGGCTTCGTGAGCTGAATAAAACTCCCCCTGGAATTCAGAAGTAGCTGGGTTTACTAAGACTTGGTCAAGTAGCGTGACAAATTCTTCGAACCGCGACGCTCTCTCCTCTGCACTCCACGGTGCTTGCCCTAATGCGGTGGAATCGAAGCCGGCGCCTCCGGCACCAAAGCCAAGAGTAAGTCGTCCTTCACTGATTTCATCGAGGGTCATGAGCTCCTTGGCGAAGGAGACTGGGTGACGAAAATTTGCGCTGGCCACCAGGGTGCCCACTCGAAGAGAAGTGGTCTCAAGCGCCGCCGCAGTCAATACGGGGAGCGCGCTAAACCAGGCTTTTTCACGAAGATCGCGCCACGTCAGATGGTCATAAGTCCAGGCATGATCAAAGCCTAAATCTTCGGCCTCACGCCAATGATTTCTGCTCACCTTCCATGGCTCGTCGGGAAGGATGACCGTCCCTAAGCGAATCGAAGTGGGCATTACTTCGCAAACACTTTCTCAATGATTTGTGCGACACCATCTTCATTGCACGCGGGCGCAATGTTCTTCGCTGCGCTATGTGCGCCGCGGTGGCCACTAGCTACTGCGTAGGAGTGAGTAGCCCACTCGAGCATCGGGATGTCGTTGGGATTATCGCCAAAGACCAGAATCTCTTCTCGATCAATGCCCCACTGCTCCGCGACATAAGCGAGGGCTGATCCTTTGTGAACGCCGTGTGCCGAAATCTCGAGTAGAGAATCCTCTGGATTTGAATGGGTGACAGTAGCCAACCCAGCAAGTAGTGGTGTTGCGATAGCAAGCATTTCGTCGGAGTCGAGATCGCTTTCAGTACAGCGGGCAATGAGTTTGAGGAAAGGACGATCAATTTGTTCTTCAATCTTTTCGGTTCCAATGATGTCCATACCCACATCCCAACGAGGAATGTAACGACGCTCACGAACGTAGTGATCATTGCGTTCCATCGCAAAAGTGACGCCCGGCAAATTCTTTCGCAGACGAGAAACAATTTCGAAGGCATCTGCAATGGAAATTTCCCACTCCTTAAGAACTTTTCCTTCGTGTAAGTCGAAGAGAAGCGCACCATTACAGCAAATTACCCAAGGAAATATTTTGGTCCCGAATGCATCGACTACATCCCCTAACCAGCGGGGTGGCCTCCCTGTTGCAAAAAGTACTCGTGCCCCTTTTTTGTGTGCGTCCAAAAAGGCTTCAATTGTGCGCGTTGAAATACCGGCATCAAATCGAATGATGGTGCCGTCAAGATCACTAGCTACAAGTTTCACACACTCACCGGAGAGAGCACTTCACGCCCACCTAAGAACGGGACAAGTGCCTTGGGTACGCGCACGGAACCATCCTCTTGTTGATGGTTTTCTAAGATGGCCACAATGATGCGTGGTATCGCGCAGAGCGTGCCATTAAGAGTTGCGATCGGACGCGTGCCGTTCTCATCTTTCATCCGAATATTTAGTCGACGCGCTTGGAATTCTGTGCAATTAGAGGTACTTGTAACCTCTCGATACGCATTCTGTGTAGGAATCCACGCTTCGCAATCGAATTTACGTGCAGCACTAGATCCGAGATCACCCGAAGCAACATCGATGACACGATAAGGAACCTCGATCGCATTGAGGAAGTCTTTCTCCCATTGCAAGAGTCGACGATGCTCGGCTTCGGCTTCTTCTGGTGGGCAGAAGGAGAACATCTCTACCTTGTCGAATTGATGAACTCGAATTATTCCACGCGTATCTTTCCCGTAGGATCCAGCTTCTCGTCGGAAACAAGATGAGTAACCCGCATAACGTAGAGGCAATTTATTTGCTGGAAGAATTTCGTCCATGTGGTAAGCCGCCAGTGGAACTTCACTCGTTCCCACAAGATAGAAATCATCCTTCTCAAGGTGGAAAACATTCTCTGCTGCCTGTCCGAGAAATCCTGTACCTTCCATGGCACTGGGTTTGACTAAGACAGGAGGAATCATTGGAATAAAGCCGGCAGCCATGGCTTGTGAGATTGCCATATTTACGAGTGCAAATTCGAGTAGTGCTCCGACGCCTGTCAAGTAATAGAAACGCGCACCTGAAACTTTTGCGCCCCGCTCTGTATCGATCGCACCAAGAATCTTGCCTAGTTCAACATGGTCTTTCGGTTCAAATGAGAATTCACGTGGCGTGCCTATGTGCTCAATGATTTTAAAGTCGGCTTCGCCACCTACTGGCACGTCTTCTTCAACAACGTTGGAAAGATTGAGCAAGATTTCACGAACGCGTTCTTCGGCAGCGCTCTTTGTGTTATCAGCACTCTTCACCTTCTCCGCAAGCGTCTTTGAACTCTCTAAAAGCGCTGGACGATCCTCTTTCGCAGCTGCGCCCACCGCCTTCGACAAAGTGTTCTGCTCGGCGCGCAGCGCCTCAAATTCGATGATGGCGCTTCGCCTAGCCTCATCTGCCGCAATGACACTCTCAACGAGAGCGGGATCTTCACCGCGAGCGCTCTGTGATGAGCGCACACGGTCAGGGTTTTCGCGGAGGAATTTGAGATCGATCACTTGCACAGCCTACCTTTTACAGGCGGCGGGCCGAAAAACTCACCTTGCTCGGACCCTGCAGATCGACCACCACAGATGATCCTCGCTCCCAGCTTGTGGGATAGAGCAGCGGCGCCGACACTGCCCATTCCAAGCCTAAATTCGGGGTCGCAACTGCCTGTACTTCCTTAATAACCGCTCGCTCATTTCCCAGCCGAAGAGTGGCTTCTCCTTGAAAAGGGATCTCAGGACCCACAATTACGGCAACCGCCCCACTTCCTGAAGCGAGTTGATCTTCGCGGCGTCCCCGCTCAAAGAGTCGATCCGAAATCATTAATCCAAGATGCGTACGCTCAGCGGAGCGAATCAACACTGGCGAGACTCGACCCTCTACCAAGATAGAAGGTGCGCTCTCCACGATCTGCTTATTGGTGAGATAGCTCAAATCACCTTCCTCTGAGAGCGCCACCGCTTTGATCGTTTCTCCTGCAGCCAGACGAATATCAATGATTGCCCGAGCAATGCTCTCTGCTTCTTCCGGGGTGAGTAGGCGAGTATTTGAAATAGGTTGCAGCTTGCGACCTTCCGCGCGCGCCGCCAATATTGAGCGAGCAAAGGTACGTTCTTCGCCGGGCGCTAAACCAGCTATCACGTGAGAGTGCCGTTACGAACTGAGCTCAACCACGTGGAAGCCTCGGAGAAATCTTTGTCACTTCGACCACGCGAAACTTCGGTCGTAAATTTGTCGGCGCGCGGATATGAACCAAGGAATCGCACATCTTCGCAAATGCGTTTGAGCCCCATGAGTGCATCACCAATACGCGCATCGAGTATGTGCCCCTCGACATCTATAAGGAAATGGTAGGAACCAAGTTCAGCACCTGTGGGACGTGATTGGATGAAAGTGAGGTTAACTCCCCGCACTGCAAACTCATTGAGGATTTCTAGTAATGCTCCGGCATGGTCAGCACCAATAAATATTGCAAGCGAAGTGCGGTCATGTCCGGTACGTTCGTTGATTTTTCCAATTTTTGTTACTAAAACAAATCGCGTTACAGCACCACTGTTGTCGCCAATATCTTCTGCCAAAACTTCTAGCCCGTAGTGGTCAGCAGCCACTTTGGCTGCGATGGCCCCGCGAGTACGATCTTTAGATTGCGCAATTTCCTCAGCAGCGGCAGCAGTGGATGATGAAACTAAGATTTCTGCGTGCGGAAGATGCTTTGCAATAAAGGTACGGCATTGCGCTTCAGCATGGGGATGTGTGGCAATCTTGGAGATTTCACTCAGGGCTACGCCTGGCTGCGCAATAAGCGCAAACTCCACTGGCAGAGTTGTCTCTGCCGTGATTACCAGAGGCTCTCCGATGACTAGTTCGTCAAGAGTGCGGGCCACAAATCCTTCAACTGAGTTTTCAATAGGTACCAAGGCTCCAACGACAGCGCCGCTACGCACTGCATCGAGAGCAGCAGTGGTATTTGCAAAAGCTAATTTCGTATCCCCGGGTTTCACGAGTTGATTCAGCGCAGCTTCGGTAAAAGTTCCTGCTGGTCCCAAATAGGCGTAAGAGCTCATGAGATCTGACCTTTTTGCGCCATACCAATTGCTTGCACTTCTTCAGGTGAAAGCTCGCTACCAATGCTTTGGCCGCCCTTGATTCCCTTGATGTAGGTACGACCTTCAGCGCGGCCATTAATTGAGGTAATCACAATTCCGTCGTTCACATCATCAAGGAAAGCCACCGAGAATGACATGCGTCCTCCTTGATCGCCAAAGGCGTCATAACGAGTGACAGCAACGTGGCGAATTGCATCCTTTAATTCAGCTTGCGTCACTGTGAGATCTTTCCGAAGATTCGTCACATCTGTGCGCAACCCATTGACCACTTCAACCTGGCGAGCAACGGCAGTGACAAAGTCAACTTCGGAGCCCACTCCTTGAAGAACTGAATAGCTCTTCTTCATGCGCCCCACACTGAGTAGGGCTAACAGGGCAAGAGTGAGCGCGAGCAGCGCAATTGCACCTGCGATATATCCAAGATTTGTGGAGTTCATTTTGCCCTCGCCTAGAAGTCGTCTTGATTCTAACCACTCTGGAATGATGGCGAAGTGAGTTTCCTAGCCCTCATCACCACATTCGTCCTCATCTTCCCGATGGAGCTCCTCGACAAGACCGTTATCGCGGTTCGAGCACTGGCTGCCCACTTCCCTGTGAAGATGATGCGGGAAGGGGGGCCTACCTTTTCTTGGACCAGTACTCTCCTCGTAGAGAGATAAGGAATGTCTGCAACTATGCGAAGTGCCATTGTTATCGGAGCCGGCGTTATTGGCTCATCCGTTGCCTACGAATTGGCGCGAGACGGCTGGAGTGTCACCGTTGTTGATAAGGCCGGAGCACCTGGCCAAGGGTCCACAAGCTCTTCAAGTTCGATTGTTCGCTTTAACTATTCCACTTTTGCAGGTGTCGTCCTGGCTTGGGAGTCGTTTCAGATATGGCTTGAGTGGCGCACGCACCTAGGGGCAGCGCAAGAAGAACACATTGCAGAGATGATGAACCTTGGGGTTGTCATGCTCGATGTTCCAGTGATGAATACTCCTGCGACCACAGAGTTGTTCCAGAGAGTCGGAATAGATTATGAGATTTGGGATTCGAAAGATTTAGCGGCACGCGTTCCAGGAATCGATGTTGGGAAATATTGGCCACCGAAGAGTATTG
>WLIL01000139.1 GCA_009702245.1 Actinomycetota bacterium | reverse complement strand
TGCGAGTTTGGTGGGTTCGAATGCGGGGACGGGACCACTTGCGGCGCCGTAGAGCACCATGGTGCCACGTCGGCGGAGTGAGGCCAGGCTCTCATCGAAAGTATCTTTGCCAACACCGTCGTACACCACATGTGCACCGGCGCCTTGACTTACTTCCATCACGTGATCGCGAAATCCTTCATACGGAACCGCAATATCTGCGCCAGCGGCGAGCGCGAGCGCTCGTTTCTCAGGAGTGGATGCGGTTGCCACAACTACTCCACCGAGAGATTTGACGTAACGAGTAAGGAGTAAACCCACGCCACCCGCGGCGGAGTGCACCACGGCAACATCACCAGGTGTGATCGTGTACGAATCATGCGCCAGGTAATGCGTCGTCATTCCTTGCAAGAGAAGTGCGAGCGCATCTTCATCTGAGATGTCATCGGGAAGTGGAATCAAAGTATTGGCGGTAAGCGCTACTGCTTCGCCATACCCACCGGTTGACATCACCCAACCGACACGATCACCGATGCGTAAATCACTCGGCGCATCGGGGCAGAGCTCAGAAATGACTCCCACGCCTTCAGCTCCAGGAACAAAGGGAAGGGGTTTCGGGTAGCGCCCAATCCGGTGATAAACATCGATGAAGTTCACGCCAGCAAGGGAGATTTCTACGATCGCCTGATCTGGGCCCGCGCTGGGGCGCTCGATCTCGCTGATGGTGAGTACTTCGGGGCCGCCGGGCTGGGTGATCTGAATTGCTCTCATAGGGGCAAGTCTAGATGCCCATGCTTAGGAGTTGAAGACCGGGAGGACCTTCTCGGCGAAGAGTTCCATCGTGTCTACGGCACCGGTGACGCGTGGACCATGAGGTTGCGCCACTGGGGAGCCACCGAGCAAAGAAATGTGTTGCAGGCCAATGTCGTTGATCAGGTGACCGAGCTTGTCGATGCACTCATTGGGCCCACCGACGATCGCGATCCATTGAATGAAATCTTCGTCAATGAGTTGAAGGTGGGTTCCTTCTTCTTGACCGTGGTGTGCCATGTCGTACTGCGATTTCAACGTGTTGGCGTATCCCTTAATTTCACCAGGGAGATGATCGGTAGGAGAGTGCTCCATACCGGAGAAGTGGGCCACCAGGCCAGCACACGTGCGGGCAAGACTGATCGCACGTGCTTTGTCGTTGTCACAGACCAGGTTTACATACGCGCCTACAGAAACAGAATTACGATCGCGTCCGTTCTCCGCCATGCGCGCGTTGAATACATCCATCGCCCATTGAATGCGCTCAGGATTACTACCCACAGCAAAGGAAACGCGGTCTGCGATGTCTGCGGCTAGTTGAATCGTCTTGGGGCCAGTGCACGCCATATCAATGATGACTGGTGGAATATCTCCTGGCTTAATCCATCGGATTGCAGAAGGAGTGCCATTGCGATCAACAACACCACCGGCAATGTAGGTACGAATTGCGTGTACATACTCTTCCATCTGCTTTCCACTAGCTTGCTTCTTACCAATGTGTGCAGCGGAAGAATCCCCGCGACCAATTCCACAAATGACGCGCCCGCCAGATTCCACTTGCATGGTGGCAAGTGCGCCCGCAGTCACCGCCGAGTCGCGCGTGATCGGATTAGTGACGCCGGTACCGATGCGAAGGGTGGTGGTAGCAACGGCCGCGAGATTGAGTTGGCCGTAAGGATCGGCGCAGAGGTTCTGTGTATCAGGGGCTAAGAAGTAACCGAAACCCATCGCTTCTATACGCTTTGCCAGCGGAGCGGTGTAAGTCGCTGATGGCTCAACTATGAGGCCGAAATCGGTCACGGTACTTCCTTTGTTCGACGAGAGGTGACTGATGGAATCTAGCCGATGAGCAGATCAAAAGAAACTAGTTCTGACCCAAACTATCTTGGAGTCCTGAAACGCCCGGTCTAGGCCACGAGCGAGACCCTGAACTTTCTCTCTATAACCCTCCTCTAGAGGAGCTTTGGGAAGTAAACTTCCTCTCAGGAACATCGCTTCCGATCGATCGGAGAGGTGCGACATGGACGTAAAAGGTGAGGGAATACTCGTAACCCCACACATCGCCTTCTCGGTGGAAGACGTGCCGAAAGGCCGGATCACCGACGTAGGTGACCCCACTGGAATCCTCAAGAAGGCGCTCAAGGGCCTCAACCACTCCAACGGCATCCTCGAGCTCAGTCACCCGATCACCAGCATGTTGGCCGATTGGGACCCATTCGACCTGATCGCGCGCGGGGCACCCAAGTCTGAATACCGCTACGAGGCCATGATGATGGCGACTCTCGTGGTTAACGAGAAACTTACCTACACAACAATGCGGGCGATTTGGCGATATGCATTCGCCAATCCCGAGCTTTTCGATGGAGACGAAAACAAGGACTTGCTCTCGCTCATTGCAGACATTCACGCCCTGATTTAACAGTAAGATCGGTTTATCACGTAGATCAACAAACACAGGAGTAGTTATGGCGAACAAAGAACAACAAGGAAATGCAAATAAGAAGAAGGAAGCAAAGCTCACTCTCAAAGAGAAGCGCATTAAGAAGCAAGAAAAAAAGAGCAAGGATTAATCTCCTCTCACTCTCATGAAGACTGTCTGGGATATCGGTGCCCAGCGTCCGCACTTTGCACCACTCAAAGAGGACCGCACTGTTGATCTCTGTGTCATCGGGTTGGGCGGGTCTGGGCTTACTGCGATACACGAAGCGACCGATCGCGGATTAAAAGTCATTGGCGTTGATGCTGGTGAAATCGCGGGTGAAGCCGCAGGGCGTAATGGTGGATTTCTTCTCGCTGGTATCGCAGAGTTCCATCACGACGCGGTCGCAAACTTTGGGCGCGAGAAGGCCAGCGCGCTGTATCAGCACACTCTTGACGAGATGGCGCTCATGGAGCGAGCTGCACCTGCGAGCATTCGACGCATCGGCGGGTTACGCGTCGCTTTCGACGACGAAGAATTAGTTGATTGCCACAGACATTTTGATGCACTGAGGCTCGATGGCTTTCCGGTGGAAATGTACGACGGACCAGAGGGTCAAGGCATTCTCATTCCTACCGACGGAGTCTTCCATCCACTCAATCGCGCAATATCGCTTGTGCAGCGAGCGGTATTAGGTGGGGCGGAACTCTTTGCACACACGAAGGCGCTGAGTGTGGAGAGTCACCTGGTTCGTACTCCGCATGGAAACATCGAGGCGAAGAATATTTTGGTAGCAATCGATGGAAATATCTCAGTGCTCTTGCCACAACTGAGCGGTGATGTTTACCCAGTGCGTTTACAAATGCTTTCAACATCGCCTGATCCCGGAGTGCACTTTCCTCTTCCGGTCTACACGCGTGGGGCATACGACTACTGGCAACAACTCCCGGATGGTCGCATCTCTATCGGTGGCGGTAGAGATATCGGTGGTGTGGAAGAAGATACAAACGAGGTGCGCATCACGAACAAGGTGCAAAACTTCTTAGACGAAAGAATCAAAGGCTTAGGGATCACTGCTCCCGTAGAACACCGGTGGGCAGCGACGGTGAGCTACACAAAATCGGGACTCCCTATCGCCCGCGAGGTGATACCAGGTGTTTATGCAATCGGGGCATACTGCGGCACCGGAAATGTGGTGGGCGCACTCCTCGGCCGCGCGGTGGTGGAGAAGATCACCACTCGCCAGAGCCAAGCATGGTCAGACTTCAGCGAAGTTATTTAACGATTCCCGAGGAGTCTTCTTCGCGGATGTTCCACGATGTTTGATACGACTCAAGCAAATCAAGGAATGGCTTTGGCTCAAACCACTCGGGGCCCGCAACACCAGATGGTTGCCACACCTTCGTGTGAATTAACTCCATCGCAATAACAGGGTTGATCGCCGTCTGCCAGACCACGGCTTGGTCGCCGTACTCCTTCATCGACCAGGCGTTGTCGACCACGTTGTAGAGGTAGCAGGCATAGGGCTCGCCCTCTTTGTTCAGTCCCTTCACAAGCGCGCCAGCGCAGGTTTTACCCTTCATCCGCTCCCCCAAAGTGGCGGGGTCTGGCAGAGATGCGGTGAGTAGATCGCGTGGAGAGACTGCTACGCCTTGTACGTCAACGGTTTCCTTGCGATCAATGCCAAGCATGTGAATGGTTTTGAGTGTGGTGATGAATTGCGCGCCAAGACCGTACTTGAAGTTGACCTTTTTGGCATCGATCTTCTGTGGGATCAGAATGACCTCTTCGTGTTCCACGTTCACACACTC
>WLIL01000138.1 GCA_009702245.1 Actinomycetota bacterium | reverse complement strand
GTGGTCTTGGGGTCTCTGAGTTAGTAGATATTGGAGTCGATTATGAAAGTGAAATCCCCGCTCTCGTATCATTTGAAGATTCAGAGGTGCACGAACTTCTTCCCACGGAAATCGAAAGCAATCATAAGTATCGCCGAGGAGTCTTGGGAGTAATCGCGGGCTCCGACACTTTTCCAGGTGCTGGAATTCTTTCGATCAGGGCAGCTCTTGCTTTAGGGATCGGAATGATTCGTACTGAGAGTCGTGAATACTTTTCAGAGATACCCGAAGTGGTTACTGCCCCAGGCAAGATCGATGCGCTTATTGTGGGGCCGGGATTGATCTCACTCACCCAAACCCAAGAGCGGGCAACTCTTGAACACCTCGCGAATGGTGGAATTGCCCTTCTCGATGCCGGAGCGCTTCCATTTCTGGAAAAGATCCCGGCCGAGGCGCGGCAACAGATTATTATTACGCCACATCATGGAGAGTTTGCGAAACACTTCGCTCCTTTTGCGGTGACGCTTCATGCTCATCCGCTGGAATGTGCGCAAAGATTTGTCGACGCATACGGATGTCATTTGTTGTTGAAGGGACCACGTACATTGATCGTCTCACCGGGTGAAATTCCGGTAGTGAATATGCGTGGAAGTGTGGCACTAGCCACCGCCGGATCCGGTGATGTACTTGCCGGCATTATCGGCAATCTCATGGCGCGCACTGGCGATATCCGGAATAGTGCGATCGCGGGTGCATATATTCATGGGAAAGCAGGAGAGAGTCTCACGGCGGGTGCTAGCGAACTCATCGAGATACTTCCTTTCGCGCTAAGGTAAGAGGCATGCGTGCAGTGGCCCGCGTCAACCTGGACGCAATCTCCTCAAACATCCGAGTTCTCCGCGCGCGTGTGGATGTTCCGCTGATGGCGGTAGTGAAAGCAGATGCATATGGGCACGGTTTAGTCCCGGTTGCGCGCGCAGCAATTAATGGCGGTGCCCAGTGGATTGGTACGGCGCTACTAGCTGAGGGGCTAGAGCTTCGCAGGCAAGGTGTTACTAAACCTCATGTGATTTCATGGCTTACGCCGCCAGGTGATGATTTCGCTGCAGCAATCGCAGAGAATGTAGATCTGTCGGCGAGTTCTATTGAATTACTTGAAGAGATTAATGCGACGGCCTCTCTCCTTGGAAAGCGGGCACGAGTTCATCTTGAGGTCGACACTGGGATGACGCGTGCAGGCGCTCTTGGCCAATGGGATCAACTTGTCCAACGTGGCGCTGAATTAATGAAAAATGGAAATATCGAGGTAGTAGGAGTCTGGTCGCACTTTGCTCGGGCTGATGAACCTGGACATCCAGCAAATGCCGCCCAGAAGAATT
The DNA here is from genome assembly GCA_009702245.1 of Actinomycetota bacterium. GTDB lineage: Bacteria > Actinomycetota > Actinomycetes > Nanopelagicales > Nanopelagicaceae. The sequence goes on along the minus strand of WLIL01000138.1, from coordinate 2,903 downwards.
CTTTCGATCATGCATTAGAAGTTGTCAGCGCTGCGGGAGTCGAGCCGCAAGTTCGTCATCTTGCAAACTCTGCAGCAACTTTGATGGATCCCTCGTCACACTACGACTTAGTGCGTACCGGAATCGTCATGTACGGCCTTTCTCCAGATGTCACCACGTTAGGTAGCGCCACAAAGTACGATCTCACCCCCGCAATGACATTGGTGGCGAGTTTGATGCTCGTGAAGGAAGTACCAAGTGGGGTTGCGGTCTCTTATGGCGGAACTGCAATAACGAAACATGCCACCAAGGTGGGAGTGGTTCCTATGGGCTATGCCGATGGCGTTCCACGTCATGGTTCTAACGCACTCAAAGTAAATGTCGGAGATTACGAAGCTCCAGTTTTAGGCCGAATCTGCATGGATCAGTTTGTGATTGACCTAGGTCCTGATTCCACGGCCAAGGCCGGCGATGAAGTAGTGCTCTTTGGTGAAGGCGGTCCAACTGTGGATGCGTGGGCAAGTGCAAGCGGCACGGTGAATTATGAAATAGTGACGCGCCTAGGTCCGCGCGTTGCACGAGAATATTTTGGAGTGGGCGCATGAGTCGTATTGCAAAAGTAGGAAAGGCGGGAGCCACCATTGGGGCCACCATGGGCGTGCTCGCTGCCGGTGCGGCAGTGGGATTGGCGGCTGAAAGATACATGGTGGGCCGTTCGCTGAAGAAAGCCGATCCACGCATCGACGGACCATGGCGCGGCGAAAGTTACGATGTTAATGAAGAAGTTGTAGTGGCTCCAGATGGTGTTCGACTGATTACTGAAACCATGGGGGATCCGCTCGCAAAAAAGGTAGTGATCTTTGCACACGGGTACGCCTTGGATCGCCGCTCCTGGTGGTACCAGTGGCGTGATCTGCCCGCCCACCTTGGTCCAGAGACTCGCTTGGTGCGCTATGACCAGCGTGGCCATGGCGAGAGTGAGTATGAGCCAGTCGATTCAATTAACGCACTTGGAGAAGATTTGCATGCAGTCTTGACGCAGTATGCATCCGAAGAGGTTTATCTAGTCGGCCACTCCATGGGTGGCATGTCGATCTTAGCGCTTGCTCGCAAGTATCCAGAGCTTTTTGGCAAAGTGATTAAAGGTGTTGTCATGGTTTCGAGCACTTCAGGGGAGAGTTCGCAATCTCGCCTTGGTACTCCCATACTCGATTTGCCACTGGTGAGTAATTACGCGCCACAGATCCTCGATTTTTTGGCAGACCGCAGTGAACTCGTTGAGCGAGGGATGCGCGCTGGAAAAGATATTGCCTTTGTCATGACGAAGCGCTACTCATTTGATAGTCAGGTCGATCCGCGATTAGTGGAGTTTGTTTCGGAGATGATCCGGGATACGAGTATCGAAGTGATCGCGGATTTCTTTCCGCTCTTCCAAGAGTTCGATGCCTTTGAGGCGTTGCGAGTTATTAAGAAAGTTCCTATCGAATTCTTCTGTGGTCTTTCAGATCGACTCACGCCTCCTGGGCACACCACCACGATGGGGGAGCAGATCCCGGAAGCGCGTGTGCACTTGCTCCCGAAGACCGGTCATCTCCTGATGCTTGAAAGGCCTGATCAAGTCAGTGAAGCAATCGTGCGACTGGTTCGTGACGAGGCCTAGTCACTTCCGGTAGCCTCGGGCTCGTGAATTCACCGATTCTGGCTCTCGAAGGCGTCAACGTGACCTTCGGCGGGCTTCGGGCATTAAGCGATGTTCACCTTGAGGTCTTTCCAGGGCAAGTGGTGGGTTTGATCGGTCCCAACGGAGCTGGCAAAACCACCCTCTTCAATGTCATGAGTGGTTTTGTGACTCCCGAATCAGGTTCCATGGCGTGGGAGGGCGAATTAATTCAATTCCCCAAGCCGGATCAACTTATCAAGCGCGGTATGGCACGCACCCTTCAAGGCGTGGGTCTCTTCTCGGATCTCACCTGTGTCGAGAACGTGATGGTTGCTCTCACCCACAAATCACACACCGGAATTTTAAGTGCCATGTTTGGCACTTATGACCGTGACGAAGCGAAATTGCGTATACGCGCGATGGAAGCACTCGAATTTTGTGGTGCCGCAGAATTAGCGAAATCAAAACCGAGCGATCTTGCCTTTCCACTTCTTAAGCGCGTGAGCCTGGCGCGTGCCTTGGTAACTGAACCAAAGCTATTGCTGCTTGACGAACCTGCTGGTGGCTTAGGTGCTGAGGATCTGCGGTGGCTTGTAGAGATTGTCAAATCGCTCTCATGCGCCGTGCTGCTTGTTGAGCATCATATGGATGTTGTGATGGCAGTAAGTGAAAAAATCTACGTGCTTGATTTTGGACAAGTGATCGCAAGCGGCGCTCCAGAGCAAGTGCGTCAGGATCCGGGAGTGATTGCGGCTTATCTTGGTGCTGCAGCATTAGGGGGCAATAATGCTGCGCATTGATTCGCTCACGACCGATCACGGGCAGGTTCGCGCCGTTGACCGCGTTTCCTTTCGTGCAGAGGTGGGAAGTTGCACTGCCGTCATTGGTGCCAACGGCGCCGGTAAATCTTCTTTACTTCGCACTCTTTCTGGGCTGGTAAAAGCCACTTCGGGAAGTGCAAGTTGGGGTGATGTGGATCTATTGAAACTCCCGACATCGGAGATTGTGCGTCATGGTGTAGCGCATGTTCCCGAGGGACGGTCAGTTATCGCGGAACTCTCGGTTGAAGAAAACCTCAACTTAGGCGCGCTCTGGCGCGGCAAAGATCCGGACGTAGCGATTACCAAGAGTGAGGTCCTTGATCTCTTTCCACGATTGGGTGAACGTCTCAAGCAGGGTGCGGATTCACTCTCCGGTGGCGAACGCCAAATGCTCGCGATTGGTCGTGCATTGATGGCCCGCCCAAAGTTGCTTCTCCTCGATG
>WLIL01000137.1 GCA_009702245.1 Actinomycetota bacterium | reverse complement strand
TAATCCCACCCACGAGTTCAATATCAGAGAGCGAACGACCAGCAGCCCTGAGGCCACTCATGAGGGCTTCCATATCGGCATCAGAAGGCAGACCGAGAGGATTAAAGCCGTGCCCATATTTGACGAGCCGACGCAGCAACGGGGCATGCATGTCCTGCCCACCGAACCAGAGGCGCGGCCCATCATCACGTTGTGGCCGTGGCTCTACCCACACATCGTCAAAATTAAAGAACTCGCCATGATGGCTCACTGGCCCGGGTTGCCAACACTTCGCGAGAACTTCGAGCTGTTCATCGAGAATAGCTCCGCGACGATTAAATGGAATACCTAACGCTGCGTATTCATCTTCATGCCAACTCACCGTCGGCAACATCACGAACCGACCTTCTGAAAGCCGGTCGAGTGTGGCGATCTCCTTGGCGAGTAGGAGCGGATGGCGAAGTGGAGCGATGATCGCACCACCTACCAAGCGTAACTTTTCAGTAACGGCAGCGATGGCCGAGAGCAAAACGATGGAATTCGGCCATGACATGTCTGGCGGTTGATTACCGGGGTATGCGTACTCTCGCGGGTTGGCCATCACGCCGTTTGAGCCGGCAGAACGCCCTAACACAATGTGCTCACTCAACATGACGGCATCGATACCGGCGTCCTCTGCCTCCTGCGCAATTCTAACGAGAGCTTTCATGTCGTTGGGGTCAACGATGGTCCAATTCTCGCTGAGGACCAGAACCCAACGCACTTTGCTCATACTTACCTCTTACCTCTAATCAATTGATAGATCTCGCCACGGAGGTGACCGAAATCGGGATGGGCTCTGGTGTCAACCTGATCCCGAGGGTACCCAAGAGGCACTGCAATTTCAGCGGCTACATGCGCGGGCTTACCCGTGAGCACCAAAACTCGATCCGCTAGATAGACAGCCTCGTCCATGTCATGGGTAACCAACAAGGTTGTGATGCCGAAATCATCTCTTACCTTCAGGACGAGATCTTCGAGATCTAGTCGAGTCTGTGCATCTACTGAAGCGAACGGTTCATCCATCACGAGAATGCGAGGTCTACTGGCAAGCGCCCGAGCTATCGCCACACGTTGTTGCATTCCACCTGACAACTGCCACGGATATCTCGAATCGTTTCCTTCAAGTCCTACTTCCAGAATCGCCGATTGGACTCTTTCCCGCCGTTCCTCTTTAGCAATTTTCTTCAATTTGAGAGGAAGCTCAATATTCTTCTCCACCGTCAACCAAGGCATAAGAGAGCGCGTGTACTCCTGCAGCACGATTGCAAGATCCTCAGGGGGCGAGGTGACTCTCTTCCCGTCAAGCAAGATCTCACCACTTGTAACCGGCGTTAATCCAGTTAAGAGGCGGAGCAGAGTCGTTTTTCCCACACCACTAGGGCCTACGATTGACAGGAACTCTCCCGGTTCCACAATGCAGTTGATGCGATCCAACACATGCTTGTCTTCGCCGTGTCCCGTATAAGTTTTTGTGACATCTTTAAGTTCGAGCCGCGCTCCGGTGCGCTTAGGGTGGGTCATGTTGTGAGGCCTTTCTGTCCGCGATACCAGCGAAGGGCCCGCTTCTCTATTAACTCGAATATGACATTGAAAATGTAACCCAGAATTCCCAGCATGATGATGCCCGTCCACATATCAATGATCATGAAGGATTGCTGCGCCTCTACGGTAAAGGCTCCCAATCCCCTGAAAGCCCCGAGCATCTCGCTCACGATCATGACAATAAATCCCACCTGAAGACTCACTTGAAGACCAGATGAAATCATGGGCGCGCCGCTTGGCACCCGAACTCGCCACAGACTCTGAAAAGACGAGAACTTAAAACTTCGAGAGACATCTAATAGAACTGCATCAGAAGTGCGAACCGCTTCGATAGTCGCGATCAAGGTGGGGAAGAAAACAGCTACCGCAATGGATACCCGTCGCGATTCATCGCCAATGCCAAAGAGCATGATGAAGATGGGCACCAATGCCACTCCAGGGATGGATCTAAAGAAATTCACTAGAGGAGAAAATATCCGCTGCGCAATTTCACTCAAACCTAAATGTGCGCCCACGACGAGTGCACAGGGGGCGCCAATGAAATAACCAATAGCAAGATTCTTCAGGCTTGGGACTACGTCTTCAGCGACATTAGCGAAGAGCCAGTTCGTCTTGAATTGAGTAGCGATCTGACCAAGAGGGGGCCAGAAGTAACTCTCAGAGTTTGCCGATATCTTCCACCAAAAGAGCAGCAGAGCCGCCACAAGCCAACTTGATATGAGGAAACGGCGCAGCAGGGAAAACATTATTTGCCTCGCCAAAAGATAATTCGTCTATCCATGGCCGAGACCAGCATATTGACCAATATTCCGACCACACCTAACACAACAACGTAGGCGTAGACATTGGGAAAGTTTCCGCCTGTCTGCGCAACAGATAATGAATGTCCTAGCCCTGGCCCACTCCCGACCAGGCCAGTAACTATGGAAACGATTACTGCCGCAGACGTGGCAATCTTCGTGCCCGTCGCAATGAAGGGAAGGGCCGAAGGAAGAACTGCATACTTTAAGCGCGCATATCGCGACGCGTTGAAAGCTGAAAGTGTATCCAGCAGAACTGGATCAGTGTCTCGAACCCCGTAAGTTGCTTGAACTAACACAGAGAAGAGCACACCAAAGACTACGAGAGTGACACTGAATTTTACTGTTGTGCCAAACATGAGTAGCACAAGAGGAAGTACTACGATGGGCGGAATTACTTTCAAAAAGTCAAGAATAAATTTAGTTGACCTAAAGGCAAATTCGTTGAGCCCCACCAACAACCCCAGCGGCACGGCAAGAGCTATCCCAATAATGAGGCCCGTCATAGCGATCAGAAAAGTGACTCCGAGATCTCCCCAGAACTCCCCCGTCTGGAGCATGACAAAAAGCGCGTTTGAAATTTTGGAAGCAGATGGAAAAGGTCGGTCGTTAAGGTTTACCGAAACCAATTGCCAGATGAGGATCGCTCCCCCAAAGGAGACGAGCCACAGCCAGTTCTTCGGATTCGCAAACCTCACGACCGACCCTTTCGCACTAATTACTAGCCGATTGCGAGCAGTTGCTCCTACTTAAATAGCAGCGATGCGGCATCAACCTTCTTTGATATGTAGCCAAGGAAGTTCATCTTAGTAGCCACACTTGCAACATCCGATGCTGTAACAGCCGCTGTGGGCAAGAACGGAATATTGCTCGCAGCTGCTTCAGCCGCAGTGACACCTGTGATCTTAGGAATCTCAGCCCGAACCTTAGAGAGGTTTGCAGGAGCGGCAGCCCATGCGTTCGACTCACTCATGGCCTTTTGGAAAGCAAGAGCTAGGTCGCGATGAGCTGATGCCCAGGCATCTGTAGCCAACCAGACTCCAACAGCGCCACCATCGTTGAAGAAACCTGCCGCTGGGAATCCAAGAAGCGAGAGTCCATCAGCAACGCCAGCGGTACCGAATGGCTCAACAACGCCACCCGCATCGATGTCACCCTTCTTGATGGCTGCAGCCATTTCTGGCATTCCTAGTGCAAGGAACTTAACTTTGCTGGGATCTCCGCCATCTTCGCGAACCTTGGCAGCGATGGTGACTTCAAGTTGTGCCTTGCGGGCTGGGACGGCGACGCTCTTACCTTCAAGGTCTGCCCAGGATTTGATGGCGCCACCGGTCTTCACTAAGACGGCGGTATCGTCAATCATCTTCGAGGTACCTCCATCGAGAATTTTGGCCTGCTGTCCGGGGGCGTATCCATCGCCTGGTGCCAAAATCTTCGCCTTCAAGCCGGCGTTTACTACGAAGTTAATGATTGGAACTGTGGGCGCATATGTGACTTCAATGGAACCCCCAGCAAGTGCCGTGAGAGCAACGCCCGGCGCAGGGAAGGCATCGGTCCATGCCAACTTGATTCCATACTTAGCAAAGCAATTAGCTTTATCGGCAGCAAGAACGGCAGCCGTAGTGTTGATCTGAGTTCCTGCGATCTTAATCGTCTGGAACGACGGAGCTGGCGTCACGATTGCGCACGGTCCCGCTGGCTTGGCTACTGGCTTCGCCGCTGGCTTAGCGGTCGTCTTCGTTACCGGTTTCGGAGCAGGCTTATTAGCGGCAAATGATGTCGGCGCAAAAGCCACTGAAGCGATGAGCGCACTCGCCGCGATTCTGGACAGGGTACTTGTCTTGAGCATGTAAACCTCCGGGTATCAAAATCCGTTTGCGTACGAACGGTCTGACCGT
>WLIL01000136.1 GCA_009702245.1 Actinomycetota bacterium | reverse complement strand
TATGCAATCGAACCCATCGGAGTGAAGATGGGATAGTTCCATGGACCGATGACGCCGACCACGCCAAGGGGAGCGTGTTCCACGGTGGCACTCATGTTCATCATCAAAAGACCGGGAGAGCGTCGACTTGGTGCGAGATAGCGACCGGCATTCTTCGCCGCCCACGCCAGGTGGTCTACCGCCAAGGTAATTTCCAATCGAGCATCACTCTCTGGTTTTCCACCTTCGGCGACAATCAACGCAGCAGCTTCATCGATGCGCGAAACGATGAGTCGGTTCCAGGCAAGGAGCGTGGCGGTGCGTTGGCGAGAGGTACGGGCGCTCCACCAAAGGGCAGCTGAGCGGGCGGCTGCGACGGCTGTTGCGACCTCGGTGGGTCCGGAAATGGGATAGCGGGCAAATTCCGCTCCCGTGGCGGGAGAGTGCGTGGAGAAGGTGGCATCCGTGCTCTGAAGCGTCATGGGCTCATTCTCACGGTTTCTACGGAGACTTTCCAGGCATAGGGGCGGGATAATGGTGCCAATGAGCGAGTCAGTAGAAATCCGGGCAAATACCGCCCTCCCCGCGATCCGCCAACCCATCACCCTAACAACCTCTGATGGTCTACACCTGGTGGGCGAATTGGCACTGCCCGCAGGGCGCGCTCCCGTAGCCACCATGATCGCCCTCCATCCGCTACCCACACATGGCGGCATGATGGATAGCCATATTTTTCGCAAGGCCGCTTGGAGACTCCCAGCGCTGGCGGACATCGCAGTCCTTCGATTCAACACTCGAGGGACAGAATCAGCGGGCGGCAAAAGCGAAGGAGAATTCGCGAACGCGACTACGGAACAATTCGATGTAGAAGCTGCCGTGCAATTCGCAATTGATGCTGGGCTGCCACAGATTTGGATTGTGGGTTGGTCATTTGGTACTGATCTTGCATTGAAATTTGGATTACTTCCTGGTGTCAAAGGCGCAATTTTATTGAGCCCGCCTCTGAGATTTTCCACGGCTGCTGATTTATTGCGGTGGGAAAATGATGGACGTCCCGTGGTTGCGCTTATTCCAGAGTTGGACGATTACTTGCGACCTGAAGAGGCGAAGAAAAGTTTCTCACCACTCTCACAAGCGGAGTTAATTCCTATAGCAGGAGCTAAACACCTTTGGGTAGGTGAGCCTTCTGTGTATCGAGTACTCAGTGAAATAGTGCTACGGCTCAACCCCGACTCGACACCGCTACCTCGCACCTGGGATGGACCGTACGAAACCGTGGTTGATTTACCGCCAGCTCGATAGCGCTCTACCGGATATTAAGATTAATTCTGTGCAGCGCGAGGAATAGCAACCTGATTGATGATGAGCAGAATGGCTGCCGCAGTTGGAATAGCGAGCAAACCACCGAGCAATCCGAGTAGTGAACCACCAATCAGCGCGGCGATAATGGTGACGATTGCTGGTACCGAGACGGAACGCTTCATAATCTTTGGATAGATCACGTAGTTTTCTATCTGTTGATAGATAACATAGAAGATGAGAATGATGATTCCGCTCTTCGTGTCATAAACAAAACCTACGATGGTTACAACCACCGCGCCTAGAGTGGCTCCAATGAGTGGAATCAAATCGCAGAGCGCTACCACCATGGCAAGTGAGAGTGCGTATGGCAAACCAAGAGCTAATGCAGCAATGAAAGTGGCAACTCCGGCAATGCCAGCGACCACGAGTTGGCCACCAACATATCCGCCGATGCGCACCAGGATTTCATCAGAGATTTTGGTGAATCTCTCACGGCGAGAGGCAGGTACCAAACTGTAAGCAATCTTGGTGAACTTTGGAAGTGCCGCTAAGAAGTACAAAGTAAGAATGAAGATAGTGGCTGCGGAGAAGAGACCAGAGAAAATCGACTTTCCTACTCCGATTACTCCTCCAAAGGCGGAGATCACCAATTTTCCATCCTGCACTTGGGTGGAGAGCTTCTCTTTTGCCTTGTCGATGAATTGATAGTTCTTATCTAGTTTGGCAATCGTGGGATTTGTAGCAATGCGATCGAGGTACTCAGGTGCATTCTGCACAAGTTGCGTCGTTTGCTTATAGATCGGAGGAGCCACTGCTGCGGTAAATCCACCGACTACCAATACGAAGATGAGTGTGATTGTTAAGACTGCCCCCGAGCGCTTAAGACCACGTTTGCGAAGCGCCTCGACCGCAGGATTCAGACCAACTGCAAGGAACAGAGAGATGAGTATGAGCACCAGTACTTGGCTGGCGCTCTGCACAGCCTTAATGACCAGATACGCAGTGGCAACACCCAGAGTGGCAATGAACCCAAAGAGAAAGGGATGTGAACGATTGAGTGGTGCTCCCGGGGTGCCGTAGCGATCGCTATCCATGCCTCAAGGGTAGCGAACTACTCGACCTGCGGGCCCTTTACGTTCCAAACAGAGCGTGAAAGGAAGGGCAGGATGAGGGAGAGGGCAGCCACGAGGGCCATCCACGGCAATATGGTCGAAGGGCCAAAGTGCTTGGCTCCCCAGCCGGCGAAGATTATTCCCACGGGGATGGCAACCATAGATCCGAACCAATCGTAAGAAGAGACGCGGCTCAGTTTCTCTCGAGCCACTTCACGTTGGAGCGCACCATCCCAGGCAACTCCGAATATATCCATAGAGATGCCCGCTAACGCTGCGCCGATCGCGAGCACATAAAGGGGTGCTGGAAACGAGAAGAGCATGATGAGTATTGGGAATGCGAAAGAGGAGAGCGATGCAGTGATAAGTGGTCTGCGATATTTCAGGCGCAGCGCAATCACAGTGCCAACTAAAGCACCAAGAGATCCGCACATCATGATGAGGGCCCACCCTTTTGCCCCGCCAAGTTCGCTCTTGGCGATCACGGGACCAATCACATCTATCGTTCCGGCATACATGGAATTCATGATCATGTAGCAGACAACGATAATGACTACCCACGGGTAGGAGATGAATTCTTTCCAGCCGTTTGTGAGATCCTTTATTGCACTTTCGCCACTGCCTGGAAGTTGATGCACTTTAATTCCAGAAACGATGAGCGCACTGGCTACGAATCCCGAGCCCACTATGAACATGGTTCCGGCATTCCCTAGTGTGACAATCATCAGACCTGCGATACCGGCGCCGCCTACGCGAGAGAGATTAATGACAAGCCGGAAGAGACCGTTAGCGCTCTGTCGTTGTTGCTCGGGAACAGTGTCGGCAATCAATGCAGTGAAGACTGGAAATCCAAGACCAGATCCGAGGCCAGTGAGTGCTGCTCCGATGCAATACGCGCCAACGTGTGAGACATGCATTGAAAGCATGATGCCGAGTAGGAACATGCCGATAGACGCCGTGCTGCCGCCAAGAACTAACGTGCGCACGCGAGACCATCGATCGGCTAATACTCCTCCGATGAGAATGGCGCTGAGTTGTGCAATAACCACACAGACTTCCACGAGTGCAAGATCTTGTGAGTCTCCCCCTGGTAAATCGAGAATAGCGAATGCCATCGCGATAGGTGCGATAGATCCGTTAACAACGGTAAGTGCGCGTGCGATAAAGAATCGACGAAGATTAGGAATCTGGAGAACTTCAAAATCAGAACGGTGCATTAATGCGCCGCGGGTTGAACAAGTTCGACGAGCACCCCACCCGCATCTTTGGGATGAATAAAGTTGATAAGACTGCCTGCCGTCCCGCGCCGTGGTGATTCGTAGAGCAGGCGCATTCCTCGTGCGCGTACTGATGCACAAGCAATTTCGATATTGGTAACTCGATAAGCAAGTTGTTGGATTCCTGGGCCGCTCTTGTCGAGAAAGCGCGCAATGGCGGATTCAGGAGTGAGCGGCGCCAAAAGTTGGAGCTTGACCTCGTGTGAGGCCGGGCCCACCTGAATCATGGCCTCAGCAACACCCTGTTCTTCGTTCACCTCGCGATGAGCCACTTCGAATCCAAATTTCTCTTGATAGAAGGCGATAGCGACCTCAAGGTCAGGGACGGCAATTCCAATGTGATCTACGCCAATAATCCCGGGGAGTCGAACGGGGGAGCCCGAAGGGCCACTGCTCTGAGTGCTCATAACGGGTATCGTGTCAGATAAAGCCACCTGCATCACGTCACCGGGAGTAGAAGCCATGACCACATCTGTCATCGTCGCCGGAGCCCGCACCCCTATGGGGCGCTTCAATGGCTCACTCAAAGGCTTTACCGCCACCGACTTGGGAGGCATCGCTATCAAGGGTGCGCTCGCGAAAGCCGGGATCTCAGGCGACCAGGTGGATTACGTCATCCTCGGTCAGGTGCTGCAAGCCGGCGCTGGCCAAGCACCTC
>WLIL01000135.1 GCA_009702245.1 Actinomycetota bacterium | reverse complement strand
GACATCGGGGGCGTCACCAGCCGTCTGAATATGGTGATCAGCGAAGTGGAGTTGGAATGAGGAGACACCGGGAAGGGTGCCCGTTGGAGCGCGGATTTCAGCAGGATAGTTAGGAAGCGTTGCTAAATCGTTGCCCAGAATGGCGGTGTCGGAGGTAAAGCGATCTCCGGTAAGTTGCATTCCGTCGCCGCTATCTCCGGCAAAGCGGATTGTTACTTGATCCATTGAAACAATGGTTTTATTCACTTCTTCATACTGTCACTCGCGCCGGTGAAACGCACTAGGCCTAAGGGCCATAAACTTCGATAGTGATCACTCTCACGAACCTGGAATTGCCCGGAGGGCGAATCGTCCTAGTGGCGGAAATTCCGCTGGCCTGCTGCGCTTTAGAGGCGTACGCCTTCCGGGCCACGTGTCGCGAAAGCCTGAGCTCTCCTAGCGAGGTGCTGCTGCTGGTGAGCGGTACATTAACCACTGCCCTGGGCGCGCAGATTCAAACAGCAGTCGCGCAATTCCAGGCGTATCTACCGGAGTTGCCCCACCGGATCGTGGCCGTAGGGGCTTGTGCCACCAGCGGTGGCCCTTACTGGGATTCGCCCACCGTCATCCCCGGGCTTGCTGAAATGGGTATCGAGCCCGACCTCTTTATCGCTGGCTGCCCACCATCGCCCCAAGCCATCTCGAATGCCCTCGCGGTGGTGCGCGCGTGAAGCGGGTGAGTGAAGCAATGTGGGAAGTGAGCGCCGCAGAATTGAAATCTGCCGGGTATGACTTCTTTGATCAGTTGGGAGCGCGTGCACTCACTGGGAATGAAAAGGAAGTTTGGTTAATCGTAAGTAATTCAGTGACCGGTGAGCGAGCAGTAATCGCCACTCGAACGCACGCGCCGCTGCCTACGCTCTCGCATCTTTGGCTCGGAGCGTTCTGGTGTGAGAAGGAAATTGCCGCGCTCGCCGAACTCCCGCTCACAAGACGAAGTGAAAAAGAGTGGCCAGGATTTGCAGATCCTTCCGGACGTACCCGCTTCAGCCCTGTCGGAATCAAGGGAGGGCAGTAATGGAGAATCCACTGCGCGCCGAACTTGCCCTCGACGCAAGTGCTTGCACTTCGTGCATGATCTGTGTGCGTGAATGTCCTACGTGGTGCATCACTGTGGATGCCCATCAGGAAGAGCGCGAAGAGGGCGGTCGGCGGCCGATCAAAGTGAACATCCTCGATAAATTCGAAGTGGATTACGGTCTTTGTATGTTCTGTGGCATCTGCGTTGATGCTTGCCCACACGATGCCCTTTTCTGGGCCCCTGATGCTGAGAATGTCCTAAAAGAAGGTGCGAGTGGGAATGGAGCACGCCAGAATTTGGTTTATCAGATAGCCGGACTTGAAGGCGCCCTTCCACGCGCAGTTCGGTCAGCGAAGAAAGAGCAGAGTTGAGCCACGGTAAGTACTTCGACGGAGTAAAGAGTGCAGCCCTTTTCGAATGGCAGAACGGATTAGGCGTTTAAAAGCGATTGCCAATACTTTAAAATAACGCGTGCTCAGTAAGGAGCAAGTTTTAGCGGTAGTTATCGAATTGCACCGCAAAATCCCAATCGTGACCTTTGACGAGTGCGATTACTTCTTGTAAGTCATCACGGGACTTACTGGAGACGCGAAGTTCGTCGCCTTGAATCTGTGACTTGATTGATTTCGGACCATCGTCGCGAATCAGTTTGGCAACTTTTTTGGCGTTCTCCTGCGTGATGCCTTGCTTGAGTTCGGCCGAAATTTTGTAGATCTTTCCTGACTGTTGCGGCTCACCTGCATCAATTGATTTGAGGGAGACACTGCGCTTGATCAATTTCTCTTTGAATACATCGAGGGCGGCTTTGACGCGATCTTCGCTCTCGGCCTCCATGGCGATCTTTTCGCCCGACCATTCAATCTTGGCTCCGGTGTTCTTGAAGTCGAATCGAGTGGCCAGCTCGCGCTGGGTCTGGTTGAGGGCGTTGTCGACCTCCATTTTGTCGACCTTGGAAACGATGTCGAATGAACTATCAGCCATGAGAGACACCCTATCTAAGCGGCGACCCTTTGAGGTGAGGTGGGCCGGCGGTGCCGGGAAATCGGGGCAGGAATGTCGGCGAAACGCGGGAGAGCGAGCCACCCTCTGGTCAGGGTAAGGTTTCCTCTGCTCAAGGCGGATTGCCCGAGCGGCCAATGGGAGCGGACTGTAAATCCGTCGACTTACGTCTACCCAGGTTCGAATCCTGGATCCGCCACCAAGGGTGGGTTCTCCGGAACCCACCCTTTATTAGTGGCAGGTGTGAGATGCTTTCGCCTAGGCGAGCCCAAATTCCTGAGCAAGTTTGAGTAGATCCACTTTTGTCTTCGCAATTTTTCCTTCTGCCCTGAATTTTGCACGAACCCGGTCGACGTATTCGCTGGCGGTACTCGTGGCAACGCCCATCCGGTTGCCGACCTCTTCCATTGTGAGTCCTGAGGTGTAAAGCACGAGTGCTGTTTTTTCGCGTTCAGAAAGTTTGAGTCGCGACTCTGGAGCATTGATTATTCCGGCCACTTGTGGCGAGAGGTATGTGCCGCCTGCCAAGACTGTTTGAAGCGCTACCAGAAGTTGGTCAAGGGCCGCTGTCTTTGTGAAGTATCCACGCGCTCCTGCCGAAAGTACACTCTTCACAACCGTAGCTTCACCAAGTGCGCTCATCACAAGAATTGGAATGTTCTTTGCGGCTAGTTGAGAAACAATATCTACTGGTGAGCGCCCATCACCTAGATCAAGATCTACCACTGCGCACATAGGCATATTCGCTTCGACAGAACGTAAGGCATCCTCGAGTGAGGCTCCGGCATATGAAATTCGTGCGCCAACAAGTTCTCGCTCAATACGGGATTTGATCGCATCCAGAACTATCGGGTGGTCTTCGAGAATGAGAATATCCACGGCAATTTTCCTGTCCTGAGAACGAAGGACTAAAGCGCTCTTCGTTACAACCGTATCAGAGTGATGTCAGATTCTGGATACTTTTATAGAGATGAAGATACGCTTGCCGTATGAATGATCGCCTCTTTGGATTAATCCCCGTGCGAGGCGAACTCGACCGCATGGAGCGGGCTAACCAGATCTTCTTTCATGCATACACCACACTCACGTTTTTCGTTCCGTGTTGGCTGGTGACGTTTAATAGTGAACTGAATATATGGATAAAAACTTTGTGGCAATTAACTTTCATTTTACTCGTATGTACTATTCCCTTCCTAGGTAAGCGCTCGCTCCGATTATTTCTCTGGGCAATCCCAACTACTACTCTCCTCATATCAGCTTTAGCTGTCCTCATCGTTCGCCCAACCCAAGGTAATGGCGACCTCCCACTTACTCTGATAACTCTTTCCGTCGTGCTTTATACGAGCAGTACTTTTCGAGGACTGCGGGCCTATGTTTTGATAGGTTTTGCCTTACTTGCTGAATTGGTACTCCTTCAGTTTGGCAGCCAATGGTTTGCTGCGCGTGGTGGCATCGTGCACACCATCCCCGTGGCGGTTATCTTTCACGCTGCTATTGGAGTGTTAGTGAGTGCCGCCTTAAACCGCTCACGTAAACAAGCTGGCACACTAGATGAAGCGTTGGCTGAACTGGTATCGGTTAAATCCTCAATAGATGATATGTCGCAGCGGGAGAACGATCGTCGATCAAGGTTGCAGCGAATTCACGGAGACGTGCTCAACACTTTGATTGGCGTAGCGAACTGGAGTGGGGAAGTTTCCGCCCAGTTAGCTGAAAGTTGCAAGAGAGCAATTTTGCTAAGTTCCGAAGCAACTCCGCCACAAGGAGGATCTCTGCGGAAATTGGTAGATGGGTGTTTAAGGAAGTTGGATACTCGAGATTTCAAAATTCGACTCTCTGCGACAGCAGACGTTGTACTTCCGCAGGCCAGCCTCTTGGCTGTCCGTGCCATCGTGGAGGAGTGCATTAGTAACTCGGTACGCCATTCACAAGGCACATTGATTTCTATTGGCTGGCGTGTCACTCAAGGCAATCAAGTTGAGATTTGGCTTGAGGATGACGGCGTTGGGATTCCCGAAATTTTCTCACCCCGCTTAGGCTGGAGCGAGGTCATTTATCCTGCTATTCAACGGCTTGGTGGCACCTCTGCCACACAGAACCTTGCTGATTCGGGGGTTCGGATTTCGTTTACTTTTACCTACTCTGTGGTAACTGGAATCGAGACGAGTTCACTTGAATTACTTCGAAATACCTTTAAAGAGCAGGATACGTTCCAAGATCACGCGATGAGCTGGGCATCTCAGTGCATTGCATATATCTTGCTCATTCTCACCCCGGTGTATCT
>WLIL01000134.1 GCA_009702245.1 Actinomycetota bacterium | reverse complement strand
TGGTCGGATCAGTATGAAGATAACGTGCAATCCTTTGGGATACCCGGCATCGCAGACTCTATAAACGTGGTTGATGGCGAACTCGCTGGCGACTGTGTAGTGGAGTATCTGCGTGACGGTAAAGTTGTGGGAGTGGTCGGTGTGAATACCAGCGCGAAATTAGCGCCGTATCGTAAGAGATTTCAGGAGATTAATTAAGCACGTCTGTGAGAGTGACTACCGCAAAGATGAAAAGGAATGCTGCGAGTGCGCGCTGGCGAAGGAGTGGATTAATTCGTTGAGTGAAGCGGGCGGCAAGTAAGACGCCAAGGCCAGCTGCTAGTCCAAGGAAGAGTGTGTGCGAAGGTGGCATCACACGCTTTCCGGCCAGCGCCGAGAGTGCGTTGATGGCTAAGACGAAGGAACTCGTTCCTACTGCAACCGACATCTTTAACTTGCTAATCAGGCGAAGCGCTGGAATGACTACGAAGCCGGCTCCTACACCGAGTGCACCGGCCGCACTCCCTGCTAGCGCTGCACCGATCCAACCTTTCCAACTCGCGCTGGGTATCTCGCTCTTACTGCGTCGGAAGAGGGAGGCTGAGGAAGTGAAGAGCAGAATAGATAGCAAAATAGCGGTGAGAGTATTCGAAGCATTGCGCATGAGATAGCCGACAATGATGGCCGCCGGAATCGAGAGCACGAGAAACGGCAGAGCTGCTCGGAAGTCGATCTCACCTCGACGAGTTACCACCAAAGTGTTGACTGCTCCTGAGATAAGCACTACCGAGAGTCCGGCGATGGAGGCTTCGCTGTAGGTCATGTTGAGTAGATGGACCGCGAGCGGAACCGTAAGTGAACCAGCGCCAGCTCCGAAGAACGCCATAAAACACCCGAGTACTACACCGACGAGCAGTATTTCCATTATGCAGAGGCCATTGGCTTACGACCTTCGTCGGCGATCGCCATCATTTCACGTGCGAGCTTCTCGAAGGCCTCTCCGCGCTCTTGTTTATGTGCCTCTGTTCCAAAAAGGTTCTTGGTATCTTCGACATCGCTCGAGCGGTCATAGAGCTCGCCATATTTTTGACCTGCGTAGGCGGTGAGTCGATAATCCGGAGTGATCAAAGTGCGTAGACGCACTGGGCCTGACATGCCATCAAGACCAAAGGGCTGATCTTCTTCAACGATCAACGCATCACGCCATGGTTTCTTTGACTTTCCCACGAGGGATCTTCCCTGAATGCCACGCCATCCACGACTCCCGGTTAATTCGAGAAGTGTGGGAGCAATGTCGGCACTCGAGACAAGGCGATCATCAAGACCAATATCAAGCATCGGGCCAGATATGAGAAGGGGCACACGTGTCACTGCTTCATAGTGCACAAAATGTTTGAGCATCAAACCGTGATCGCCGAAAAGATCGCCGTGATCAGTAGTGAAGACGATGATGAGCGGGCGATCTTGGGTGGCTTCACGAGCGGCACTCACAATTTTACCGACGGCCTGATCGACAAATTGAATCTGACCAATCTGCGCACGCAACGCATCTTGGAACTGCTCCACCGTGGGCGCCCAAGTCATTGTGGGATCTTCTGGGGGAGTACCGCGATGTGCGGCGATCTCTTGGAGATGTGGTGGCGACTCTGAGTGCGAGGCAAAGAATGTTTCTGGGAGCGGAAGAGTTGCCGGATCTATATCCGGCATGAATTCTGCGGGCGGCGCAAAGGGATGGTGTGGATCGGGGAAAGATACAAAGCAGAGGAAGGGATCGTCTGAACTTGCCGCATCCTTCAGACGCGCAGTGGCGCGCTCAACGACGAAAGATGAGGGGTGGAGTTCTGCGGGTACTTGCGAGACATAAACCTGATCCCAATCCGCGCGACGTTCTTTTGAGTTTTGCCAACCTGCAAGTTCTTCTAGATTTGCGCCACGGGCTTTCGCCCAATGCCAATAATGTCCGCTTGGCCGGTCGCCGTGGCCCACAGCCAAGTCAACGGAGTCGAATCCGTAGTAGTCAGCAGGTAAGTCAACGTAACCCTCGCGATGCCTCTGGGAGTTTTCCCACTGTTGCCATTCATCTCCCTCACCCACACCGCTGTAAAATCTGGCGTCAGGAAGATCATTGAGAACTTCTGGAGCGTTGGCTTCGATATCAGCGAGCTGAAAACCCTCATAAGGCCAACCCATGGTTTGGAAGTGCAATTTTCCAATCGCAGAAGTTTTATAGCCAGTGCGGCGCATCGAGCGCATGAAAGTTTCCGCTTGCCAATCTAAAGTTACGCCGTTCGTCCGTGTCCCATGCACGGAGGGCCAGCGCCCTGTTGCAATTGTTGCTCGATTTGGCATGCACGTGGGATTTGCGACATAAGCCCTCGTGAATCGTCGACTCTCGAGGGCGATCGCATCAATATTCGGAGTACTGATTGGGAGATCCTTATTAGCGTGGCCCAGATGGTCGGCTCGAAGTTGGTCGGCGACAATCACTAAGACGTTAGGGCGCATGACCTTATCCTTCCAGGCTTCCGTATTTGCACTCTCCGGCAACCAGTGTTGCCTGGACTTTACTCTCAAGGAGGGAACTTCCATCATCGTTCCAGTCGATTTGACGGTCAAGGAGGACAAGGTCGGCGGCATAGCCCACCTCGATACGCCCACGCCAACCTTCAGTTCGATTTTGGTAGGCGCCGCCTTCTGTCATCGAGCGCAACCCATCTATCAGTGAGATTTTTTGAGAATCGGATGGAGAGGCGTCGAGATCTCGAAGATCTCGACGGTGGGCGGTAACTAATATTCTTTTCCAGTCCGGTTCAGAAACCGGCGCATCAGATGAGAGTGCCAGCGAGATACCTGCATTCAAAGCGCTCTGTAAAGGTTGATTGGCGCGAGCTCGAGCAATTCCCAACCGTGCATCATTGCCCTGACCCACCATCCAGCGGATGAGTGGATTAGTATTGAGTCCGATTCCTGCATCGCTCATTTTGCGCATATTGGATTCGTTGAGGTAATTACCGTGAATTAAATAGTGCCTGCCGTTGCGGCCATTTTTCTGCACGCTAAGTATTGACTCAATAATCGCCTCGGACGTGGCATCTCCTGTTGAGTGAAGACCTGCTTGCCATCCTCGGCTATGAATTTCGGAAATTATCAGGTCAAGTTCTTGGAGTCGTTCAGCGTCGGATGAACCCTCGATGGTCATATGACCACAAGTACCGTCGTCGTAGGGTTCTTTCATCCATGAAGTTCTGCTACGTGGAACACCGTCGGCAAATATTTTTACCTGATCTATCCCGAGAAAGGAGTGAGGGAGAAGCGGACGTGCTTTACCGAAGTTCTCAAGGCCACTGGCGATATCTTTTACATTACTGCCGCCAAGCCCGCTAAAGAGGAGCATCAATGTGGTGCGAATGGGTAGTTCTCCCGATTGGGCAAGCTCTTGGTAAATTTCAAGAGCTTCTTCTCCTGCTGCGCCTCCAAGGAGTGAGTCCGCTCCTGGCCCAATTCCTGGCTCGGTGAATGCGGTGATTCCACGGGAAAGGAGGTCTGCTATGCCCAATGTAATTGCACTTTTTAAATCTGAGCGAGTAGGAGCTGGCATCTTTGCTAGCACCAGTGCGGACGCCGATTCAAAGAGCAAGCCGGTAGGGGAGCCGTCGGCGTAACGATCTATTCGTCCGCCTATCGGATCTGGCGTCTGTGAATCTATCCCTGCATGAGTTAACGCACTCTTGTTCACCAAAGTGCTATGGCCGGTGAAGTCACCAAGGACCGCGGGAGCACTGTGGCCAGCGTCTGAAATGAGCGAGCCGGTAGGCCGTCCTTCCGGGCCGTCGCCGGTCAAAGCCGTAATATCCCAACCCTGACCTCGAATCCAGCCGTTGGATTCGGGGCGCGCATCGCGGAGGATGGAAAGAAAGCGATCGTTATTTTCGGCATTGCGTAGATCGACTGCCGTGAAAGCTCTTCCCATTTCGACAAGGTGTAGATGTGAATCGTCGACGCCCGCGATCAAAGTCCTACCGTGTACATCGAAATTTTCACCTTCTGTTGCCCCTCTTTCGCTGGACAAAGAGAGCGCAATGATGCGCCCGGCACGCACACTCACGTCGAAAAGGGCGGACGGATAGTGGGCTAATGAAACATTTCTTAAGTTGAATTGGGAAGGCACGTAGCGTTTCTAGGGCATCTTTCTGGTGGCGTCAATGTCCGGGAGCCAGCACGCATTGGGTCGGCGTGTCGAAAATAAAAGTATTGTCAGGACCGTCTTCCTTCGCTACGGTCATACCGTTCGTACACAAACGGATATCCCTGATCCCGGAGGTTTACATGCTTAAGACCAGTACCCTGACCAGAATTGCGGCGAGTGCGCTCGTCGCTTCAGTGGCTTTTGCGCC
>WLIL01000133.1 GCA_009702245.1 Actinomycetota bacterium | reverse complement strand
GATATCAAACTTGTTGTGCTCCCCGAATACTTCCTCACCGGTTATCCAATGGGCGATGCAGTCCCTGCGTGGAAAGAGAAAGCAGCGCTCGACCCATCAGGAGTCGAATACGACAAACTTGGCGAAGTGGCGCAGAAGCACTCAACTTTTCTTTCAGGAAATGTGTATGAGAGCGATCCCAACTTCGCAGAGCTCTACTTTCAAACATCTTTCATCATCGATCCAAGTGGTGAAGTGGTGTTGCGCTACCGTCGCCTGCACTCCATGTTCTCCCCCAGCCCCTGGGATGTCTGGGATGAATATGTAGATCTATACGGCATCGATGCTGTTTTTCCAGTCGTTAAAACTGAGATTGGTAATCTCGCGGTTATTGCAAGCGAAGAAATCCAATACCCAGAACTTGCTCGCGCTTTCGCCCTACGCGGTGCTGAAGTCCTTCTGCATTCAACAAGTGAAGTGGGGTCGCCAGCGCTTACTCCAAAAGACGTGGCGAAACGTGCGCGCGCCTGGGAGAGCGGCTGCTATTTAGTCAGTGCAAACTCTGGTGGGCTCTACGGGTCTCCGGTACCACCCAATTCCACCGATGGCATGAGCAAAGTCCTTGATTACACAGGGCTAGTCCTTGCTGAGGCAGGTTTTGGAGAGTCGATGGTGGCTAACGCAGCCATAGATCTCAGCGCCGTGCGTCGACATAAGGCAAAGCCAGGAATGGGTAACTTGCTTGCCCGCACCAAGACCGCGATGTGGGCAGAGGAGTATGCCCGCCATAACGTTGATGCGCCGAATGGTCTAGCGGGGACAACTGCGGAACGTGCCTACTTCCTGGCACATCATCGTGAAGCCATCGACAATTTGGCACGACATTGGGAGTCGAAGTGACCCAATTAGATCAAGGTGTGCACGTAAGAAATCCTCGAACTGGAATGAACGATCGCGCACTTGATGCGCCTTCACATGAAGAATTAGTGAAGTTGACGAGTCGACTTCGCGCAAATCAAAAGCGTTGGCAGGATGCCGGTCCTGCACATCGCGCCGAAGTACTCCTCAGGTGGCGTGATGCTCTCATCGCACATAAAGACGAACTTGCCCAAGCACTCACCGAAGATACGGGTCGTCGCACCGAGAGTAATATTGAAGTGCAAGTGAGTGTTGATGGACTCAATCGTTGGGCAAATCAAGCTGTTGAACTACTCGATGAAGAAACAATTCAACACACTACGATGCCCGGAGTCTCCGTAGCCCCGTCGATTCGTCCCTATCCACTCGTAGGAATCATTAGCCCCTGGAACTTCCCACTACTTCTCGCTTTGATCGATGCCATCCCGGCACTTGCCGCTGGATGCGCCGTCATCATCAAACCGAGTGAGATCACTCCGCGATTCCTAGAACCACTAGCGAAGACCTTGATTGATGTTCCAGAAATCGGCGAGGTCGTTGGCCTCATTGAAGGCGCAGGCGAAACCGGTGCCGCACTCATTCCACTTGTGGATCTTGTCTGTTTCACTGGCAGCGTAGAAACCGGGCGCATCGTGGCCGAGAATGCCGCACGCAACTTCATTCCCGCATCACTTGAGTTAGGCGGCAAAGATCCAGCCATCGTGCTCCCCGGCGCCAATCTTGATCGCGCCGTTCCTGGAATTCTCTGGGGAGCGACTGCAAACTCTGGGCAGAGCTGCCTTTCGATTGAACGCGTATACGTGCATGAGTCACTTCACGATGAATTCGTCGCGCGCATCTCCCCCATGGCTGCAGCGCTCGGAGTGAATTTCCCGGATCTTGAGGGTCGCGGCATTGGTCCCATGATCGCTGAGGATCAAATTGCCACTATTGCAAGCCATCTTGAAGACGCCTATGCAAAAGGTGCTATCGCTACCGCTGGTGGTGAGATGAAGTTTCTTGATGGTGGTGCTTATTTGGAGCCCACCATCTTGACCAATGTGAATCATTCGATGAAGGTAATGACGGAAGAGACTTTTGGACCGATTATTCCCATCATGAAATTCAATTCTGATGACGAAGTGCTCGCGCTAGCTAATGACACTATCTACGGACTCTCAGCCGCCATCTTCGGCGAGGAGGAGCGCGCCATGAAAATAGGTCGCCAGATAGATGCCGGCGCAGTCAGCATCAATGATGCTGCGCTGACTGGCGTGATGCACGAGGGCGAAAAGCAAGCTTTCAAACTCTCCGGAATTGGTGGCTCGCGAATGGGTAAAATTTCTATCCGGCGTTTTTATCGACGCCAATCGCTCTTAATAAATTCATCCACGGGACGCGACCCGTGGTGGTGGCCAGAGGGTTGAAATAAATTTTAATTTCGATAGATTAAACCAGTTAGTTCGTATCCAAAGTATATAAAGGGGACGTCATGGGAATCCGGGAAGAGATGCCACTACTTGCACGCCACGAAGGTAAGTGGATGGGCCACTACGTCTGGGTTGACGCGCAAGGAAATCTCGTGGAGCGTCATGAAGCCAGGCTGGAGAACTCATTCCCTTCCGATGGTCCTTACGAGTACTACCAAATCAATACTTACGATTACGACGACGGTCGCCATGAAGTCATTCACTTCCCTGCTAAATACAAAGATAAGCAACTCTGGTTTGATACCGATCGCATCACTGGTCGTGCTTGGGAAGTAGACGAGCACACCATGATGCTTACCTGGGTTCGCAAAGATGATCCCAGTGGATACTTCTACGAGATGATCCAGCTCGATGCCACTGGGAATAAGCGCTCACGAGTATGGCAATGGTTTGAAAATGGCATCTGCACTAAGCGCACGCTCATCAACGAAGAGCGGGTCGCTTAATTCTCAGCCGGTCAACTCGCCGAACCAACCAACCACTCGCTGATAAGGTCACCAGGTGACCAAACGTGAGTTTCTGCTCTTCTCCGCGCTCTGCCTGATCTGGGGTATCCCCTACCTTTTAATCAAGGTGGCGATCGCCGACTTCTCCCCCATTATTGTGGTCTTCCTGCGCACCGCCATCGCGGCAGTGCTCTTGATTCCGTTGGCAGCAAAACGTGGCGATCTCATGCCCGCTATCAAGGCATGGCGTTGGGTTCTCGTTTTCGCAGCACTCGAAATGGTCGGCCCTTGGTGGTTACTCAATGATTCGGAGACTCGCGTTTCCTCTGGTTTTGCTGGCCTCATGCTGGCCACGGTCCCACTCACTGGAATCATCGTGAACTTCTTCATGGGAGATAAGACGGTTTTCCAAAGCCGCAGACTCATCGGTATGGCCGTGGGATTCATTGGAGTTGTCAGCCTTGTTGGTCTCGACATCAATGCGGGGAAAGTGGATACACGATCTATCGTGCAACTCTTGCTCGTGGCGTTCGGCTATTCACTTGCCCCCGCAATTGCAGCTCGTAAGTTACAAGGCGTCTCCATCATCGGACTAGTAGGAGTGTCGGCGGCGATGGTTGCCATCATTTACACACCTGCTTCGATTTTGACTTGGCGCTCAATCCATCCGACTGCCAAGGGAATACTTGCAGTCATCGTCCTTGGTGTGGTCTGCACGGCAACCGCATTCATAGTGCTATTTGAGCTCATCAAAACTATTGGTCCCATTCGTGTCACGCTGGTGACCTATGTAAATCCAGCGGTTGCTATCGTCCTGGGCATCATCTTCCTCAGCGAGAAGATCACTACCGGAACCCTGATCGGATTCCCACTCGTTCTTATTGGTTCATACCTTGCAAGTAGTAAGAAGAAAGAACTAGCTCAGTAAGGCATCGCTCTTCTTAATAAGTGAACGACAAAACGCACCCATCTCTTTCGCGTCATCAATATACATAGACGGTTTGAAACAGATAGTCCCAAATCCAGCTTCTACCTTTGCAGGTAGTGGCTCGAGAACACGGTCTAGGTCAAGAAGCGAATTAGGGGTTTCAAAATTTCCGTTAATCCCACCCACGAGTTCAATATCAGAGAGCGAACGGCCAGCAGCCTTGAGGCCACTCGTGAGGGCTTTCATATCGGTATCAGAAGGCACACCCAGCGGATTAAAGCCGTGACCATATTTGACGAGTCGGCGCAGCAACGGGGCATGCATCTCCTGCCCACCGAACCAGAGGCGCGGCCCATCATCACGTTGTGGACGTGGCTCTAGCCAAACCTCGTCGAAATTAAAGAACTCGCCATGATGGCTTACTGGCCCGGGTTGCCAACACTTCGCAAGAACTTCGAGCTGTTCATCGAGAATAGCTCCGCGGCGATTAAAGGGAATACCTAACGCTGCGTATTCATCTTCATGCCAACTCACCGTCGGCAACATGACGAACCGACCTTCTGAAAGCCGGTCGAGTGTGGCGATCTCCTTAGCGAGTAGAAGTGGGTGGCGCAGTGGAGCGATGATCGCACCACCTACCAAACGCAATTTTTTAGTCACGGCTG
>WLIL01000132.1 GCA_009702245.1 Actinomycetota bacterium | reverse complement strand
TCCCGATCTCGCCGTTGACCCAGCCCAGGGAGTAGGTATTGGCCTTAATCGCACTTTCGAGGAGGTGACCGCTGGGGGAGACGGGCAAGGTTTCGCTCGCCTGAGCAAGGAGTTCAGCGCGCTCCACGGCGCTTACCAGGCGTGGCTGAGGGGGCAGACCAGCCAAAGCGAGAGTATGTGCCATCGGCCCATCTCCCACAAAGTAGAGCTCCTGAGGGGATATGCCGAGGTGGGTGGCGATTTCCTGGCAGGCAAGTCCAAGCGAGGAAGTTGCTGTGGAGGGGCTCTGAGCTTCTAAGAGATTGCCGCCTGCTGTAAAACGTCCAGGTGCGCCATTCATGTGAGACACGCTACTCCGAACCACCGCGCCATGTGTACGCGTAAACCTATATCCTTTGAGCGTGAGAAACCGCCCATATTTATCAACTGCGATGCTGATCGCCCCTATCGCCTTGTTGCTCACTGGGTGCTCGGCTGCTGAGCTTCCGCGTCTTGGGTTGCCTGAGGCGGTCTCAGATAACGGCCATCGAATACTTTCGCTTTGGCAAGGTTCGTGGGTTGCCGCACTCATCGTCGGTGCATTCGTGTGGGGACTCATTATTTGGTCGGTAATTTTCCATCGTCGCCGAGGTGAGAAAATTCCTGCGCAGATGAAGTACAACGTGCCTATTGAAATTCTTTATACGGTTGTCCCCTTCCTCATCGTTGCAGTGCTCTTCTTCTTCACTGCTCGTGACGAATCTGAGCTCATCAAGATTTCGCCTAAGGGCACTCCGGTGCACGTGATTCACGTCAACGGGATCCGCTGGTCGTGGCAATTCACCTACGAGGATTTGCCGGCAAATACCGTGGTCACTGGAACGCCAGAGAATGCACCCACGCTTTATTTACCGCAAGGTGAGCGCGTCCGTTTCGATCTCACGACAACAGACGTTAACCACTCTTTCTGGATCCCTGCATTCATGATGAAAATGGACTTGATCGCAGGACGTATGAATCAATTCGAAGTCACTCCAGAAAAATTGGGAACCTACGCTGGAAAGTGCGCCGAACTTTGCGGACGCGATCATTCGCTGATGCTGTTTAAGGTAAAGGTTGTGCCAGCCGCCGAGTACAAGCAAATGGTTAATACTTTGAAGGAGAGTGCGGCATGACCACATTCGCAGAGCCTCCAGTCCGCTCAGAGTCCAGGATGGCCCCTCCGCGACGCGAGCCTCGCGGTCGCACAATATTGAAGCTACTTACCACGACCGACCACAAGGTCATCGGGTATATGTATCTGACGACGTCCTTTGCATGGTTCCTCATCGCTGGAGTCATGGCGCTCTTGCTCCGCACCGAACTCGCACAACCTGGTTTGCAATTTCTCTCTAATGAGCAGTACAACCAGATTTTTACGATGCACGGAACCATCATGTTGCTGATGTTTGCCACACCACTCTTCGTTGGCTTTGCTAACGTCATCATGCCGTTACAAATCGGCACTGCAGATGTGGCTTTTCCTCGCTTGAACATGCTTAGCTACTGGTTTTATCTCTTCGGTGGTCTTATGGCGGCGGCCGGATTCTTTACACCAGGTGGTTCCGCATCATTTGGCTGGACGGCTTACGCACCACTTTCTAGCGTCGAGTATTCACCTGGATTGGGTAGCGATCTCTGGATCGTGGGACTGGCCATCGGTGGTGTAGGCACCATTCTCGGTGGCGTCAACTTCGTTACCACCATTTTTGTGATGCGCGCCCCTGGTATGACCATGTTCCGGATGTCAATCTTCTCGTGGAACGTCTTGCTCACCTCCATTCTTGTTCTCCTTGCATTCCCGCCACTAGCCGCTGCACTTTTCGCTCTTGAGTCAGATCGTAGATTTGGCACCCACATCTTTGATCCGGCAAACGGCGGAGCTATGCTCTGGCAACACGTCTTCTGGTTCTTCGGTCACCCAGAGGTATACATTCTTGCGCTTCCATTTTTTGGCATCGCTACTGAAATCCTTCCGGTATTTAGTCGCAAACCACTCTTTGGGTACAAAGGATTAGTTGCTGCCACTATTTCCATCGCGGCACTCTCGGTGGCGGTCTGGGCGCACCATATGTACGTGACTGGTGCAGTCTTACTTCCGTTCTTCTCGTTTATGACCTTCCTTATCGGCGTTCCCACCGGTGTGAAGTTCTTTAACTGGATAGGAACGATGTGGCGTGGGTCAATTTCGTTTGAGACCCCGATGCTATGGACGATCGGATTCCTAGTCACCTTCCTCTTCGGCGGTTTGACAGGCATTATTTTGGCGAGCCCACCGCTCGACTTCCCTGTCTCAGATTCTTACTTTGTTGTTGCACACTTCCATTACGTACTCTTCGGCACTGTCGTCTTCGCAATGTTTGGTGGGTTCTACTTCTGGTGGCCAAAGATGACCGGGCGCATGCTCAACGAACGACTAGGCAAGATTCACTTTTGGACGCTCTTCATTGGATTCCACACCACATTCTTGATTCAGCACTGGTTGGGTACTGTGGGTATGCCTCGGCGATATGCGGATTATTTACAGACAGATGGATTCACGGGGATGAATATGGTTTCTACCGTGGGAGCATTTATTCTTGGACTTTCCATGATTCCGTTCTTCATGAATGTGTGGATGACCCGGAATGCACCTTTGGTTACAGAAGACGATCCGTGGGGCTATGGCGCTTCTCTCGAATGGGCTACTTCGTGCCCACCACCGCGCCACAACTTCCACAGCCTGCCTCGAATTCGCTCTGAACGTCCCGCCTTTGACCTGCACTATCCGCATATTGCTGCGATGGGGCCTCATGATGATACGGACGTCGCGGAGAATAATGTGAAGGGAGAGAGCCACTCGTGAAGTTTGCCTGGAAATTCTTCCTAGGAATCACACTTTTCTATGCTGCACTTACGGTCGTCTATGCGTGGTTGTCTCATGAAGTTGTGGGGATCACGGCGCTCGCTCTGAGTACCGGTTTATCACTCATCATCGGATTCTACTTTTGGTTTACGGACCGACGCCTCGGTGCTCAACCGCAAGATCGTTTGCAAGCCGAGATTTACGAGGGCGCTGGGGAACTGGGCTTCTTCAGCCCAGGTTCGTGGTGGCCGCTCCCGGTAGCTGGGTCCACCATCGTTGTAGGTCTCGGGCTGATTCTAGGTTGGTGGCTCACCATGATCGGTGTAGGCCTACTCCTCATCACGGTGGTGGGATTTACCATGGAGTACTCACGACCCGGTCACGGGCCTCATTAATCCTTGGATTATTTTAGAATTGAATTGATCTGCGCTAAGTGATCGAGCGGATGAGCCAAATAATTTGTGAGCCACTGTGAGACGGTGTACTTGCCGTACTCTGAGTGCGTTCCTTCATTTTTCAGGTCTTCTTCTGTAAGTCGTTGGATGAGTGAGTAAGAAGAGGCGCGCACTGCCCGAAATATTGCAAGCGATTCCTCAATGTCAAGAGTCGCATATGCAAGAGTTGAATCATGAGCCCAGATGCCCTCGTCGTAGCCTTGAATAAGAGTTCCAGGTTCGGCTACCAACCGGCGAAGCCTCAAATAAGAGTTGGTTTCGCTATCCGTGACATGGTGAATGACCATTCGAGGAGTCCACGGGTCTTCGCCGCTCTTCTTATCAAGATCTAATGTCGAGAGAGAGACGGCAACATCAGAAAAAGCGAGGGTTGCCTGGCGGTAGGACTCCGCAATTTCATAGGTCATAACGATCGCAGGTCTGCCGGAACATCCACACTGTGGGCGGTCAGTGCCTCAAGGGTGGTGTGTGCCAAAGCGCCTTCACTCGTGGCGGCAAGTACTACGCCGCACGCGCGTCCAGCAAGGAATGCTTGATGCCATCTCGGGGCGCACACCGCCCAACGATCTCCGGGGACGAGGCCGGGGAAGCCATATTGGGGGAGTGGAGTAGTGAGATCGTTGCCTACCTCGCGTTGGTGTTCTAGAAAATCTCGAGAGAGGACCGCTGCTACCGTGTGTGAACCAAGATCATCTGATGATGCCCGGGCATAACCATCTCGAAACCATCCAGTAATTGGTTCGAGTGAACAGAGTTCAAGTTCCCCACCCAAGACATTGCGTTCGAAACTCATAGGACGTCAGTGGTGACCATCTTCGAGCTCGAGAAGATCCTTCTCGGTGGGCTTCTGTACTTGTTCGCCGTACATGCCACGTGAGAGGCGAGCGCGAATCTTCTCTTTCACAGATCCGGGCCGTGCGACACCATGGGCATCCTCAAGCTGAAGCTCTACAACTTCTGGTTGCTCATGGTTGGTGAGTGAATAGCGTGCATATTGATCGATGGGTTCATGCACTTCGATGAACTCGCCGCTAGGAAGCATCACTAGGCGACCGCTCTCGCGACCATGAAGGACGGTATCCCGATCCTTATGTTGCAGACCGAGGCAGATTCGCTTAGTCACAAAATATGCGATCGGAGGTAACACAAAGATTCCGATGCGCGAGAACCACATAATCTGATTG
>WLIL01000131.1 GCA_009702245.1 Actinomycetota bacterium | reverse complement strand
TCCTCTTGGGCACTCTCTCACTCTTTGCCTCCGCACTCATTACCGGTGGTGTGGGACCGTGGTTGCCCTATCAAATGCTGGCCGCCGCAGCGGTTGCGCTAGGGGCCGCCTCCCTGCCTAGGTGCGGCGGCCGAGTAGAAATTTTCGTATTAGCCGGATACGCGATCGTCGCCTCACTTGCTTATGGAGTCTTGATGGATTTGCAATTCTGGCCGTGGTTGGGCGGAGACACCTCCATTGCATATGTCGCAGGTGGCTCTCTCGCCGAGAACGCGCGCCACTTCTTGGTCTTTCATGCCACCACCGGATTAGCTTGGGATATACCTCGAGCGATCTTTACCGCATTCCTCATCCTCACCCTAGGCACACCCATAATGCGCGCCCTGAAACGTGTGAATCGTCGTGCGGCCTTTATTTCTAGCGAACGTGACTTTCAACGAGCGGAAATTTTGTGATAACTACATCACTCACACGCCCACGTACATCAAGTGAGAGATGATCGCCCACCGCAAAGCCTGCATCGACGAGTGCTAATCCGATTCCGATCTTTAGTGTCGGAGAAAATGTTCCGCTCGTAAGCACACCCACTACTTCGCCATGTGAACTTTTAAGCTCCATGCCGGCACGTGGAATTCCTCGATCCTGCGACGTGATGGCCCTGAGAACACGCTTTGCACCAGCTTCGCGTTGCGCAAGCAGCGCAGCACGCCCCCAAAAGTTCTCTTTCTTCCAACCCACGGCCCAATTTGCACTTGCCTGTACGGGAGATATATCGAGTGATAGCTCGTGCCCATGTAGTGGGTAACCCATTTCAGTACGCAACGTATCGCGAGCGCCTAGGCCACACGCTCGTCCGCCGAACTTGGCTGCACTTTCGCTAAGAGAGTTCCATAAAGTTAATGCGCCATCAGAAGCCGGCAAGAGTTCAAATCCATATTCGCCGGTGTACCCGGTACGGCAGACGATCAACGGTATCGAATCACCGTTTGGCGCGCTCCACGTCGTATCCACAAATGCCATGTACTCCAGTTCGTACGGGAGGCCGAGATCTTTCATCACGTCAACAGCACGTGGACCTTGCACCGCGATCACTGCAAAATCTCGATGTTGATTAGTGACGGTGATCCCTGCAGGCGCCGCAGCCTGAAGGCGACGAACAACTTCGGTGGTATTAGAGGCGTTGGGAATCAAAAAGATTTCCTCATCACTGCGCACATATTGGATGAGGTCATCGACCACGCCGCCACTCTCATCGCAGCAGAGCGTGTACTGCGCCTCGCCGGTTGAGATGCGATCCAAATCATTGGTGAAACATGAATTAATAAACGCGCGCGCGCCAATTCCGGCCACCAAGGCTTTGCCTAGGTGCGAGACGTCGAAGAGCCCTACCGCATTTCGAACTGCCTGATGTTCCGCAAGCACGCCACCTCCAATGGCAGCTGGGTACTCAATAGGCATCTCCCAGCCACCGAAATCGGCCATCTTCGCGCCGAGGGCGAGGTGCACCGCATGCAAGGGTGAGTGGAGGAGTGGGAAGGATGATTCGCTCATGAGTTCCAGCCTAGAGGGTTGTCGGGTTAGGCTCTCCTCATGACAACGATCACTCTTGCACCTAAAGGTTCCATTGCCGGCTCAGGAAGTAGCCAGGCCCTCGTTATCGGTCTAGCTCAGGGCGAAAAGGGTCTCGTTCTCGAGACGGGTACCGCTCAGATTGATGAGGCTGACCTCCTAGAAGCCCTCCACGATCTTGGCGCCACCGGCAAGAGTGATGAAGTCATTAAGTTGCCTGGCACCACTTCTAAGTTGCTCGTTATTACCGGTCTCGGAAAGCAACATGCTCGCGGTGCCTACCCGCATGAAGTCTTGCGCCGCGCGGCTGGAGCAGCCGCCCGCGCACTCGCAGGAATTGAAAGCGCCGCCTTTGCACTGCCCTGCGCAAAATTGCCCGCGGTTGCCGCGATCGCCGAAGGAGCGCTCCTCGGTGCTTACACGTTCGATGACTTTCGCGGATCAACTAAGAAAGATCGCAAAGCTCCACTCGCATCAGTAACAATCCTTTCGCCGCTTGCCGGCACGGCCCCGGCGCGCAAGGTAATTGCTCGAGCCAGTGCAATTTCAGATGCCGTGCACCTCACTCGCAACTTGATCAATATGCCTCCGAGTTATCTCACACCTATCTCATTTGTTGATCACATTCGCCCCCTCGCCAAGAGTGCTGGCGTGAAAGTGGAAGTCCTTGACGAAGCTGCGCTTCGCAAAGGTGGGTATGGCGGCATCATCGGTGTCGGGCAAGGAAGTGCCAATCCCCCACGACTGCTCCGACTCACATACACGCCTACGCGATCAAAGGCTCACCATGCCTATATCGGCAAAGGCATCACTTTCGACACCGGCGGAATTGCATTGAAGCCGGCCGCTGGAATGGAAGCGATGAAATCTGACATGAGTGGCGCCGCAGCTGTCTGTGCCGCAATCATCGCAATTGCCCAACTCAAACTCCCCATCACTATCGACGCGTGGGCCGCACTCGCCGAGAACATGCCAAGCGATACTGCCCAACGTCCAAGCGATGTCCTCACCACTTACGGTGGACGCACAGTTGAAGTACTCAATCCCGACGCTGAAGGCCGACTCGTGCTCGCAGATGCCATGATGCGCGCCCAAGAACTCGGCAATAAGGGCAACAAGCGGCTCGACGCCATGATAGATGTGGCCACACTTACCGGCGCCCAAGAGGTCGCTCTTGGAAAGCGCACCAGTGCGATCATGGGCAACGATGAAGTGTTAACCGAGGCTTTCTTGGCAGCTGCCGAGGAGGCGGGCGAGTCCTTCTGGCCGATGCCGCTTCCCCAGGAGCTGCGAGCCTCTCTCGACTCTCCCATCGCCGATATCGCCAATATCGGCGACCGCTTCGGTGGCATGCTTACAGCAGGCCTCTTCCTCAAGGAATTTGTGCAGGAAGACCAGCCCTGGGCCCACCTCGATATCGCTGGTCCAGCCTTCAATACGGCCGCCCCACACGGTTATACCCCGGTGGGCGGGACGGGTGTGGCCGTACGCACCCTCATTCGACTAGCGGAAGCGTCTAGCGGGCGTTGAAATAGGTGGCAGGATTACCTCAGTAGGTGTTGGGCGAGAGATCTGGGAGCAACGCGTGTCCGAGCAATTTGATGTAGTCATCTTGGGTGGCGGCAGTGGTGGGTACGCCTGCGCTCTGCGCTCGGCCCAACTCGGCATGAATGTGGTCCTCATCGAAAAGGACCTCCTTGGAGGAACTTGCCTACACCGCGGCTGCATCCCCACCAAGGCGCTTCTTCACTCTGCAGAGATTGCGGACAACACACGCGATGCTGCGCACTTTGGCGTGAACGCGGAATTCCACTCAATTGACATGCTCGGAGTCAACGCCTACAAAGATGGCGTCATCACGAAACTTCACAAAGGTTTGCAAGGACTCGTCAAAAGCCGCAACATCACCTACGTCGAAGGCGCCGGCAAACTCGTTGCAAAAGATACTGTCGAAGTAAATGGCGTGAAGTACACCGGCAAGAACGTGGTGCTAGCTACAGGTTCAGTACCTAAGTCTTTGCCCGGCCTTGAGATCGATGGCAAGCGAGTTATTACAAGTGATCACGCACTCAAGCTGGAATCAGTTCCTGGAAGCGTCATCATTCTTGGCGGTGGAGTCATCGGTTGTGAATTTGCAAGCGTATGGAAATCTTTTGGCTCCGATGTCACTATCGTTGAAGGACTCCCCCATCTCGTACCGGCCGAAGATGAATCGAGCAGCAAGCTGCTAGAACGCGCTTTCCGTAAGCGTGGCATCAACTTTGAACTCGGTGTGAAGTACGCCAGTCACAAGGTCAGCGCCGATAACGTGACAGTCACGTTGGAAAACGGCAAGGAAATCACAGCAGATCTGCTCCTCGTCGCCGTAGGTCGCGGTCCCGTCTCGCAAAACCTTGGATATGAAGAAGTTGGCATTGCCATGGATCGCGGCTATGTGTTGGCCGACGAGAAGTGCCGCACCAACGTGGCCGGCGTATTCGCCGTCGGAGATCTCATTCCTACCTTGCAACTTGCCCACGTCGGTTTCGGTGAAGGCATTCTGGTAGCCGAAGAAATTGCCGGACTCAACCCACGTCCCATCAATTATGCAGGCGTTCCTCGAGTCACTTATTCAGAGCCTGAAGTTGCCTCAGTGGGTCTGACCACCGCACAAGCAAAAGCCGCGGGACACGATGTCGTGGAACTTAATTACGACCTTGCGGGAAATGGCAAGGCACAAATTCTCCGTACCGCCGGTTCCATCAAACTCGTCGGTCAAAAGAATGGCCCTGTCCTCGGCGTACATATGGTGGGCTCTCGCGTGGGAGAACTCCTTGCCGAGGCGCAGCTCATTTTCAATTGGGAAGCAGAGGCGATCGATGTCGCCTCTCTTATCCATGCCCACCCCACTCTCTCCGAAGCGGTCGGTGAAGCGCACATGGCGCTCGCCGGCAAACCACTTCAC